>DYAA01000018.1 GCA_019419405.1 Collinsella sp.
GAACAGGGCGCACGTAGTGGCAAAGCCCGTGAGGATGCCCGACTTGGATGCCTTGCCGCCACGGGCCTGGGGCTTTTTGTGGGCACGCTTCCCGTTAAGGGCGGCAAGGCATCCAAGTCGGGCATCCTCACGGGCTTTGCCACTACGTGCGCCCTGTTCGCCGGCCTCTACGGCGAGCCGGCGATGGCGCTTGCCGACGACGTCGCCCGCGCTTGTCCGGTCGAGTGCTGGCTCAACCCCGTCAAGCTCATCTGCGACATGTTCAATCGCCTGTATTTCTTTGAGGACCTGGGGCCCTTCGCTGTTCGCGCCGGCGCGCTCGTCCTGATGGCCCTGGTGTTTGTCGCCGCCGCTACGCTGATCTTTGGAAGGAGCCGCTATGAGCACCTTTAAGACCGCGCTTCGCACGGCACTCGCGCACCCGTTCTACCTGCTCATCTATACGGTGTTCATTTCGCTCATGGGCGTATTCATCGCGGCTTCGGTGAGCTGGAACTCGTCGCAGCTCACCGAGTACAAGCCCTACGACACCAACGTGATCGTGGTCGACCGCGACAATAGCGACCTTTCGCGGGCGCTTACCAAGCACCTGGGCTCACGCTTTGACCTGGTCACGGGCATCGGCGACGACGCGTACGACCTTGCGGACGCGCTCGCCAAGAGCAACAGCGCCAAGGGCAGTGCCGATTGCGTGTTCTTTATCCCGGAGGGGTTTGAGGACGATCTTGTTGCAGCCGCCCGTGCGGGGGAGGCCCTGCCCAAGCTCGACGTGACCTACGGTTCCGGCACCATGGCGGCGGCGCTCTCGTCTGCCGAGGCCTCGCGCTGGATCTCGCTTGCGGGCGCTGCGGCGGCGCTTGAACCCGCTGCCTCTAACGGTGACGTCGCCAAGGCGGCCGAGCATGCCGCCGCAAAACGCGCGGAGGTCCAGATCGAGCAGGTTAAGGTTTACTCGACTGCCGCCGCCACGCTCAAGTCGTACTTCAACTTTGGCGCGTACGCGATTATCTCGTCGGTCATCGTGTCGGTGGGGCTGGTGTTCTCGGGCATGAACGAGCCCGAGCGCGTGCGCCGCATGGATGCTAGCCCGGTCTCTGAGCGCCAGCGCTCGCTCGCTGTGTTCGCGGCCGCCGCCGTGCTCACCGTCTGCATCTGGCTCGTGTCGAGCATGATGGGCGTCGTGGGCTTTGCCAGCGCGGTTGCCGAGGTCGGCGTGGGTCGCGTGTGCCTAGCGCTGGCGGCAACGTTTGCCCTGGCGTGCACGCCGCTGGCTGTTGGCTTTATGCTGTCGAGCCTGGGTGCGCGCGAGGAGCTGCTCAACGGTGTGGGCAACTTACTCGGCATGCTCATGACGTTTTTGGGTGGCGCCTGGATGCCGCTGTCGCTGATGGGTTCGGCCGTGCAGACGGTGGCGCACTTTGTGCCGACGTATTGGGTGAACGACGCGATCGGCAAGGCGCTTACCTCTGACCTGACGTCTGCCGCGCTGGGCGACATCGCCTGCGACCTGGGCGTCACGGTGCTCTTCGCCGCCGCCATCGCCGCCGTAGGCCTAGCCCTCGCCCACAACAAATCCAGCGTCTAGCCACCTAGTCATTGGGGACAGTCTTTGCCGATCCGCCGGCAGGGCTGGCAGGGACTGTCCCAATATGTCGGCACTTGGGGACCACTCATTGGGGACAGACTTAAATGAGCGATTTCACTCATTTAAGTCTGTCCCCAATGAGTAGGTTGGAAAATAGTTCGCGCACGTCGCTTAAAAATAGTTCACCTGGGTTTACTATTACCTTAGAAAAGTAGCAGAAGGCTAACAACGGGGGATAGCATGGCGACAAAGCGTGCCTACGTCCAGGTCAACGGACTCAAGAAACACTATGGCGACGGTGATGCACGCCTGACGGTGCTCGACGGCATCGACACGTCCATCAACCGCGGCGAGATCTGCGTCATGCTGGGGCCCTCGGGCTCGGGCAAGTCGACCTTTCTCAACCTGATCGGCGGCCTGGAGGATGCCGACGGCGGCTCCATCATGGTGGACGGCTGCGATCTCACGGCGCTCAAGCCCGCCGATCTGGGCGAGTACCGACGCCGCGAGCTGGGCTTTGTCTTCCAGTTCTACAACCTGGTGCCCGACCTTACCATCAAGGAAAACATCGAGGTCACGGCGCACCTGTCCAAAAACCCGCTCAATGTCGACGATCTGCTGCGCTCGCTGGGCCTCTACGAGCACCGCAACAAGTTTCCGCGCCAGGTCTCAGGTGGCCAGCAGCAGCGCTGCGCCATCGGCCGTGCGCTCGTCAAAAATCCGGGCCTGCTGCTGTGCGATGAGCCCACGGGCGCGCTCGACTACAAGACATCCAAGGAAATCTTGCGGCTCATGGAGGATGTCAACCGCACCTACGGCTGCACCATCATCATTGTCACCCACAATGCCGCCATCGCGCGCATGGCAAATCGCGTGCTGCGCCTGCGCGACGGGCGCATCGTCGAGGATGAGCTCAACGAGTCGCCCGTCGCGGCCGCCGAGCTCGATTGGTAGGCGGCGCCATGACACCTCTCGCAAAACGTCTCCCGCGCGAGCTGCGCCGCAATATCGGCAAGTACCTGGGCATCTTTTTGCTTATGTGCGGAAGCATCGCCCTTACCTCGGGCTTTTTGCTCGCGGCGCATTCCATCGGTTGCCTCATTGACGACATGCGCGATGAGTATACGATCGAGGACGGCCGCGTGACTACCTCCTTCGAGGCCACCAAAGACCAGCTCAAGGCTGCCGAGGACGCGGCGGAGGGCGTCGGCGGCGTTACGCTCTACAAGAACTTCTCTATCGACGCCATCATCAAAAAGACCGCCGGCGACGACGGCACCAAGCGCACCCTGCGCACCTACGCGCATCGCGCCAAGGTCGATATTGCGTCCTACTGCGGAGGCAAGCAGCCAAAGGCGGACGACGAGGTGGCCATCGACCGCGTCTTTGCCGCCAACAACGACCTCGCCATCGGCGATAAGGTCGAGCTCGAGGGGCGCACCTACACCATCTGCGGCATCATGACCCAGCCCGATAGCCAGGCGTTGTTCCTCGACAATTCGGACTTTACGGTGAACACCATCACGTATGGTGTCGCCGAGGTCACCGACGCCGGTTTTGCCGCGCTCGAGGATGCTGGCGGCGCGCCTGCCTACACGTACTCCTTTACCTTTAACGACCGCGACCTCCCCACCGCGGATCGCATCGATGCGGAGCAGGATATGGTCGAGGCACTGACCGACGCCGATGCGCGCGTGGACGATCTGATCGATGCCGATTCCAATCAGGGCATTGGCTATGCGCGCGACGACGTGGACGGCGATTCCATGATGTGGATGACGCTGCTCAACATTATCATCGTGATCATGGCGTTCGTCTTTGTGGTCCTTACCGACGCTACCATCGAGGAGGAGAGCGCCATCATCGGCACGCTGCTCGCCAGCGGCTATCGCCGCCGCGAGATCGTGCTGCACTACCTGGCACTTCCCGCCATCGTGGGCGTGGTCGCGGCGCTTTTGGGCACCGCGCTCGGCGTTGCGTTCTTTACCGAGCCCATGCGCGGTCTCTACTACGGCTCGTACAGCCTGCCGCCCTTCCAGGTGTACTGGAGCTGGGAGATCTTCGTGAAGTGTGCCGTGGTTCCCGCCGCTGCGCTCATTCTCATCACGCTGGTGGGCCTGCTTCGCAAGATGGGCAAGACGCCGTTGCAGTTCCTTCGTCACGAGGCGAGCGGCAAATCGGGCACCAAGCGTGGCCTGCAGCTGCCGGAACGCATGGGCTTTGTCTTCCGTTTCCGCCTGCGCGTCTTCCTGCGCAACCTGGGCAACTTCGCCACGCTCTTCGTGGGCATTGCGTTTGGGTCGCTGCTTTTGCTCTTTGGCCTGGCGATTCTGCCCACGATGACGCACTACGCGGACAACCTGGAGACGAGCCTGGTCGCCGAGCACCAGTACACGCTCAAGGCGCCGCTGGAGCTCGAGGGCACTGCCGAGGAGCGCGAGCAGTGGTCGGCACTCGAGCGTTTGCAGTCGGTTGACGGCGTGCTGTTTTCTGCCGCCCAAGATGCCGATGACGAGCTTGACGGCGCGGCCGATGCGGCGCAGACGGCAGCCGATGCCGCGACCGCATCTCCGTCTGCCGAGAGCCTGACCGCAGCGCAGGATGCGCTTGCCAAGGTCCAGGACAAGAAGGATGCGCTCTACGCGCGCCTTGACGATCTTGCCGATGCTCTCGGCTGCAACCGCGATGAGGCCATCGATCTGATAGAAAAGGCCTCGAAAATTGACGCCGACAACGACGACATTCACCCGGTCAATACGACCGACAACGGCGCGGGCGCAATCGCGCAGGCCGAGAAATATGCCGTTTACCAGCTGCAGTACGACCGTGGCGACGGTAATGGCGAGGAGACGATTTCTGTCTACGGCATCTCGCCCGATTCGCGCTACTGGAAAGGGCTGGACGTCGGCGACGGACACGTCGTCTTTGGCGGCGGCCTGCTCGATAAGTTTGGCTGGAGCGAGGGACAGAAGGTCACGCTCCACGACAAGTATGAAGGCGAGAATCATTCCTTTAAGTACGCGGGCAAGGACTGCGTTTGGGGCTCTAAGTCGGATATGAATGTCTATATGAGCATCGACGACTTTAACGAGCTGTTCGGCAACGACGCCGCCTACTTTAACGGCTATGTGAGCGACGAGAAGCTCGACCTCGATGCGCGCTACTTTGCCGGCGACACCACGCCCGACGACATGCGCGCCGTGGGCGACCAGTTCATCGGCATGATGAGCAAATTGATCGGCATGATGGTCGGGCTCGCGGTGTTTATCTTCCTGCTGTTTATGTATCTGCTGACCAAGGCGGTGATCGACCATAGCGCCCGGTCGATCAGCTACATGAAGGTCTTTGGCTATCGCGATGGCGAGATCTCGCATCTGTACATCCGCTCGATCACGCTGTGCGTGGCGGTGTCACTCGTGCTGAGCCTGCCCGTGATCATTGGTTCGCTGACCGCGATTTTCCGCTCGATGCTGCTCGCCTACAACGGCAATATCGAGATCTACGTGCCCGCTTGGTCCATGGCTGCATGCGTCGGCATCGGCTTTGCGACCTACCTGGTCGTGGCGCTGCTACACACGCGCTCTATCAAGCGCGTCAGCCTGGCCGAAGCCCTCAAGGTGCAGGAGTAGTCATTGGGGACGTTCTTAAACGACTAGTCGTTGGGGACAGTCTTTGCCGGATCGCCGGCTCGCTGGCCGGGCTGGCAGGGACTGTCCCTGACGGCACTCATTTAAGTCTGTCCCCAATGAGTGCCTAACGACTCGGTGTTGTGCTTGACTTCGACCCCGCTTTAACGGGTACCATCCTCTATGTCTGTAACGCCATATAGACCGAGGGGATAGATCTATGACCGCAACCGCACCCGCAGCACCGGCAAAGGTGTACTTCACCAACCTGCGCACGCATGCTCGCGAGAGCCAACTCGACAAGCTCAAGCGCCTCATCCGTCGCGCCGGTATTGAGCAGATCGACTTTGAGAACAAGTTCGTCGCCATTAAGATTCACTTTGGCGAGCTGGGCAACCTGAGCTTTTTGCGCCCCAACTACGCCCGCGCCGTCGCGGATGTCGTGAAGGAGCTGGGCGGCAAGCCCTTCCTCACCGACTGCAACACGCTCTATGTGGGTAGCCGCAAAAATGCGCTCGAGCACATCGACACCGCCTACCAGAACGGCTTTACCCCGTACGCCACGGGCTGCCAGATCATCATCGCCGACGGCCTCAAGGGCACCGACGAGGCGCTCGTCCCGGTCGAGGGCGGCGAGTACGTGCGCGAGGCAAAGATCGGTCAGGCGCTCATGGATGCCGATATCGTGATCAGCCTCACCCACTTTAAGGGCCATGAGCAGGCCGGTTTTGGCGGCGCCATGAAGAACCTGGGCATGGGAGGCGGCAGCCGTGCCGGCAAGATGGAGCAGCATGCCGCCGGCAAGCCGAGCGTCGATACCACCAACTGCGTAGGTTGCCGTGCCTGCGAGAAGATATGCGCGCACAGCGCCATCACGTTTGACGGTACGCGTGAGCGCGAGCTTGCCAACGGCAACACCCGCACGGTTCACGTCGCCGCTATCGACCACGATCGCTGCGTGGGCTGCGGCCGTTGCATTGCGGCGTGCAACCAGGACTGCATCAAGCCCGACTATGATGCCGCGGCCGACGTGCTCAACTACAAGATCGCTGAGTACACGAAGGCCATTGTTCAGGATCGCCCCAGCTTCCACATCTCGCTCGCCATGGACATCAGCCCCAACTGCGACTGCCACCCCGAAAACGACACGCCCATCGTCAACGACATCGGCATGTTCGCGAGCTTCGACCCGGTCGCCATCGACCAGGCCTGCGCCGACGCCGTCCTGGCATCCGAGCCGCTGCCCAACACCGAGCTTACCGATAGCGCGGCCAAGATGGAGCACAACCACGAGCATCTGGAGGGCGAGCAGGCCAAGGATCCCTTCTGCATCACGCATCCCGACACCGACTGGCGCGCGTGCATCGCGCATGCCGAGAAGATCGGCCTGGGCACGAGCAAGTACGAGCTCATCGAGGTCAAATAGCACCTAGTTATTGGACATATCAAGCGCTTTTGTAGCGCAACGTTAGTAAAAACCACCCGTGAGCACGGCGCCCGCGGGTGGTTTTTCAGAAGTGCGGTGAAAAATCGAATATCACCGACCACAAACCGATTTTTGGCAACAAAGCCCCTGATAAATTGTTGGTAAAACTGTGGTCTGGTCGGGCTTCGTGCGATTTTCCCCGCACTTCCGAAAACGGGGAGTCAGATAGACCAGTAAACCGTGCTATTTGCCTAAAAATACTTGTCGAGGAAGTCGTCGACCGTATTCCAGTAGAGCTCGGGGTCAACTTGCGCACTCTTGGCGTGGGTGGCGCCATGGATGGTGAGCTTTTGCTTGACCTTGCTGGCGCACGCGTCGTAGTTTTGGTCGAGCATGCTGTACGGCACAAAGGTGTCCTGGTCGCCGTGGATAAACAGCATGGGAACCGTCGCGTGTTTGAGTTGCTCCACACTGCTTGCCTTATGGAAGTCGTAGCCCGCGCGCACGTTGCACACCAAGTTTGCTACATCGAGCAAGGGAAAGCTGGGCAGCCCAAATACATCCTTGAGCTGCAGGGAAAACTCGTCCCAAACACTCGTATAACCGCAGTCCTCGATGATGCATTTCACGTTGGACGGCAGAGATTCCCCCGCGACGTCCATGGCGGTTGCCGCACCCATCGACTCGCCAAAGACCAGGATGCGCGCCTCGGGGTCAGTCTGAACGATCCGCCCAATCCATGCAACGACATCGAGCCGCTCGGGCCAGCCCATGCCGATATAGTCGCCGCCGGAGCGCTCGTGGGCGCGGGCGGCGGGTGCGAGTACGTTCATGCCGCGGTCGTGGAATCGTTTGACGTATCGGGCCATGCCGATGGGCTCATCGGTGTATCCGTGTAGGCAGATAGCGTAATTGTGCGTGCTCTCTGGGGCGGCAAAATACCAAGCGGCAAGTTCGGTTCCGTCATCTGCGGTGAGGCTGCTGCTCTCGCGGTTCTCTTTAAACCATGCCCGCGCCTCGGTTCCCTCGGCATCCGGCTGCTCACTTTCTTTGCCGTCCTTGCCGTCCTGCATCATCTTCATGGTGTATGGCGCGCGGGGATTCAGCGCGAAGTCAAACAGAAAGTTGCCGGCAAATCCGAGCAGCGCAATGACAACCACCAGTGCAACGATGCCGGCTATCTTGAGCTTTCGATGGGAATGTGCGTTTTGAGCCATACGGTATTCTCCTATAAGATGTTAATGCATCAACATTTAATGCAAGCGCATTATGGACGTTCACCGTTGATGCGTCAACAGGCAAAGAATGGGTAAACAAAGGGTCACGTATGGTGCAAATTTCGCACGCACCCAGACGCTTTGATATAGTGTTGAGAACTCTTTACGTTGGAGGATGTAACCGGCATGTCCGATTCGAGCGACAGTTCTAAGCCGCGACCCAAGACCGCGGCCGTTCCACACTACACGGTGGGTGAGGAGATCATGAACTCCGTCACCCATGGTGTCGGCTGTCTGCTGGGTATCGCGGGCCTGGTGCTCCTGATTGTATTCGCTGCCCTGCGCGGCGGAGGCCCGGCCCACATGGCTGCGGCAATTGTCTATGGCGTCAGCATTATCCTCGAATACCTAGCCTCCACGCTCTACCACGCGATTCAGCCCGCGCGCGCCAAGCGCGTGTTTCGCATCATCGACCACAGCTGCATCTACTTGCTTATTGCCGGCAGCTATACGCCGTTTTGCCTCATCACGCTCGCAAACGACGGCGGCCCTGCGCTGTTCTTTGCCGTATGGGCCATCGCCATTATCGGCATCGCCCTCGAGTGCTTTATGCGCGAACGTCAACCGCACTGGGTAAGTGGCCTGGTCTATCTGCTGATGGGCTGGCTCGTCGTCTTTAAGCTGCCCGAGCTCGTGTCGCTGCTCAACCCCGTGGCACTTGCCCTGCTCGCCGTCGGCGGTGTGTGCTATACCGTGGGCGTGCCGTTCTATATCGCCAAAAACGTGCGCTATCTGCACAGTGTTTTCCACTTGTGGGTGCTCGCCGGCAGCATCTTCCAGTTCATGGCGGTGATCCTCTTCGTAATCTAGCGACCGCGCCCATGCCCTTGCTCCCACGGGCGACCGGCGCAATTGCCCTATCCGTCACCTACGCTTACTACCTAACGTCCCGAATCTTGGAGGTTCGAGAAACTCCCGATGGACATAACCATCTCCCTTATCACTACCCTCGTTTTGACCCTCATCAACGGCTACTTCTCTATGTCCGAGATGGCGCTCACCACGGCCAAGCGCGCCGTGCTGGAGCATGAGGCCGAGGAAGGCGACAAGCGCGCCGAGCGTGCCATTAAGCTGGCTGCCGACTCCGACCAGCTGCTCGCCACCATCCAGGTCGCCATCACGCTCGTGGGCTTCGCCTCGTCCGCCGTTGCCTCGACGAGCCTGTCCGACCCGCTCGCCACGTGGCTCATGAGCTTTGGCATCGCGCCGCTCTCCGCCATCGCGCGCGGCCTGGCGCCGGTCATCATCACCGTCGCGGTCGCCTTCGTGTCCATCGTGGTCGGCGAGCTCGTCCCCAAGCGCATCGGCCTGGCCAATGCCGAGGGCGTGTCCAAGCAGGTCGTGGGCCCGCTTTCCGTGTTCCAGAAGATCGCCCGTCCGCTCGTGTGGCTGACTGGCGCTTGCTCCGATGGCCTGGCCCGCATCCTGCGCATCAAGAGTGCCGACGACCGTCAGAACGTCTCGGAAGAAGAGATCAAGTACATGGTCTCGGAGCAGGACGACCTGCTCGACGAGGAAAAGCGTATGATCCACGAGATCTTTGACCTGGGCGACACCGTTGCCCGCGAGGTCATGGTGCCGCGCGTGGACACCACCATGTGCGAGGACGACGAGACGGTCGCCGACGTGTTGTCCACCATGCGCCAGACCGGCTTCAGCCGCATCCCCGTCTATCACGAGGACCCCGACAACGTCGCGGGCATCGCGCACATCAAGGACCTGATCCAGCCCGCGCTCGACGGCAAGGGCGACCAGCCCATCGCCGGCTTTTTGCGCGACGCCACCTTTGTGCCCGACACCAAGGACATCCTGCCGCTGCTGTCCGAGATGCAGACCTCGCACGACCAGATCGTAGTGGTCGTGGACGAGTACGGCGGTACGGCCGGCATCATCACCATCGAGGATATCGTCGAGGAGATCGTGGGCGAGATTGAGGACGAGTTCGACCCCGACAACAAGTACCTCACGCGCCTCTCACGCCGCGAGTGGCTCGTCGATGGGCGTTTTTCGTGCGATGACGCGATTGAGCTTGGTTGGCCGCTCGAGGAAAGCGATGATTATGAGACCATCGCCGGCTGGATTTTGGAGCTTTGTGACTCGGTGCCCGACATCGGAGAGGTGTTTGAGGTCGCGGGGTACAAGTTTAAAGTGCAGTCGATGCGTGGCCAGCGCATCTCGCTCATTCGCGTGATCGCTCCGGCCGAAACCGATAAGAAGGATTCCGAGTCTTCGGTAGACGAGCCGACGACGTCGGGTGCGGGTTCCGCGAATCCGCACGACGGCGACGAGTAGGGCAAGGAAGAGTAGGGGAGAGTTATGGCAGGCCTGTTCAACATCCTTAAGGTCACCGTCAGCGAGGACAAGATCTGCGCGCATGTGCTGGTGAACCCCGGCATGCCGCTCATGACCTCGGAGGACATCGAGGCCACGGCGCGCGTGTACTACCTGGTACCGGCGATTGCCAAGCACCTGTGCCTGGGCGATTCCGGCCGCGAGTTCCAGGACTGCATGGGTCAGACCGAGCTCTGCCACCTGCTGGAGCACGTGACGGTCGAGCTCATGAACGAGACCGGTCTTGCCGGTAGCATCTCGTGCGGCCGCACGCGCGTAAGCGAGCATGACGAGCGTGTCTTTGAGGTCGAGCTTTCGTGTCCCGACGACGCACTGGCCATCGGCGCGCTGTCGTCGGCCACCTTTATGATGGACTGGGCGTACCTGCACGCCGACCAGCCTGCCCCCGACGTGGAAGGCACGGTCGCGGGCCTGCGCAACCTGGTGCTGGGCATGCGCGCCGAGGCCGAGGGCAAGAATCCTCACGAGGCCGTCGCTGCTGCGAACGGCGAAGATGCTGCCGAGGACGAGGGTGCTGACGAGGGCGATGTGCCGGTCGACGCCGAGCCCGTTGCCGATGCGACCGCCGAGCCCGTTCCCACCGAGCCCCAGGGCGTCCCCAACTTTGACGACGAGCCCCAGGTGGCGATTGATACCGAGGGCGCGGTTGCCGAGAACCACGAGGCCTCCGCTGCCGTCTTTGGCGGTGCGGCGACGGTTCCGGCAGGACCTGCGCATGAGGGCGGCCTGCCGCTCGTGGACGGCGCCGGCGAGGACCCGGGTGCCACGGTGGCCATGCCGGCTGTGCCTCAGGAGTAGGCCTACGCGTTTATCACCATCACGTACCTGCGCCTTTGCCGTACGCAGATGAGCGGAGCGGCAAGTGATGCGCTGCGGGTATAATGGACAGCATTCAAACGGTGGGCACCGACGTGCCCGCAGGAGAGGAATGATCATGGGTAAGACTTTCAGCTTTGTCTCCGGCGCACTTTTTGGTGCTGCTGCTGGCGCTATTATCGGTGTTGCTCTGGCCCCGCGCTCGGGCGCCGAGACCCGCGCCATGGCTGCCGATATCGCCAACGACGCCTGGGACAATATGCGCGACACCTACGAGCACAGCGCCGAGGAGGCCCGTGCCGCGGTGAATGACTTTGGCCCGATGGTCGACGCCAAGACCGACGACCTGCGCGCCAAGGTCGACCTGGCCCGCGAGCGCATGGACCAGCTGCGCGAGCAGCTCAACGACGCCATTTCGGGCGGCAACGTGACGCCTGCCGCCGACGTCGTGGTCGAGAACGCCGTCGAGGCTGATACCGAGGCTGCGGAGCCCTCGACCGAGGCATAATGCGCGCTGGGGATTTTGTCGGCGCCAAGATCTATCGCAAGCCTACCGAGGACAAGCGCACCAAAAAGGACGGCACACCGCGCAGCCCTAAAAAGCTCGGAAAGATTCACTTTCCGGTCTTTACCCCGGGCGGTACGCGCGTGGTCGGCTTTATGGTCCGCCAGTCCGATATCGCGGGCATGATCGAGCGTCCCGATCGATTCGTAGCGCTCGACGCCATTGGTGTCTACGAGGGCGCCATTGCGGTCGATGACGTCAAGGACACGTACGATGCCGCCGCCGCCAAGCGCCTCGACATCAACCTGGACGATTGCATCATCTGGGTCGGTATGGACGTGCGCACGGAATCGGGCGACGTCGTGGGCTATTGCTCGGACGTTGAGTTCAAGCCGCGCTCGGGCATCGTGCAGGCATTCTATGTGACCGCCGGTGCTGCTTCGAGTGTTTTGGTTGGTGACACGCAGGTGCCGCCGACGATGCTGCGCGGCTACGAGAACGGCGCGATGGTCGTCTCGGACGAGGTCAAGTCGCTCGGGTATTCGGGCGGTGCGGCCGCCAAGGCCGCCGAGGCCAGCGTCGTGGTGGGCGACAAGGTCAAAAAGGGCGCCAAGGTGCTCGACGACAAGGGGTCGGTTGCCGTGGACAAGGGCAGTCGCGCACTGGGCAAGCAACTCGGCAAGACGCGCGGCATGTTCAAGGCCTTTAAGGACGAATACCAAAAGGCGAGCGGAGGCTCGTCTAAAGCTACAAAATAGCGACGTACCAAATGATGGGAGGCAAGCCGGAGACCTGTTGCTCCGGCTTGCTGTGTTTATGGGGGAGGGCACATGCGCCAAAACGGATCCAACTTAAACGGGCGTTCGGGTGCGCGTCCGACGGCGCGCCGCGACCTGGGGCAGCTGCCCAGCGGTCAGCGCCGTCGCCGCCGTAAGCCCGGCGCGATGTACCTCAACCATAGCCGCGGGTTTAGCGACCGCAGCGCGCGCATCGGCAACGGGCGCTCGCCGCGCCGACCGTCCCGTCTGCCCTATGCACTCATTGCCGTGGGCTGTGCGCTCGTGCTGTTTATCGCTGCCGTCGTGGGCTACGTCAACCGCAGCGTGGACGTGGAACTCAACGGGCAAAAGACCGCGGTGCGCGTGGGCTCTACGCTGCAGAATCTCATCGACGACCAGGAGTTGACTGACACCTACGACGCAGGCGACCTGCTGGCCGTCGATGACAGCGTGCTCAAGCGCCATGGCGGCGAAAAGCTGTCGGTTAAGGTGGACGGCAAGCGCATAAAACAGGGCAAATGGGATAGCCGCGAACTTGAGGGTGGCGAGAAGGTGACGGTCAAGGATGGCCGTAACACCTACGAGAAGCATGAGGTTCAGGCTACGGTTATCGAGCCCAAGCTCAAGGTCGAGGGCACGGGCGCTATCGAGTATGTGCAGACGTGGGGCGTTCAGGGCCGCTCCGAGGTGTGGGTCGGTGAGCAGTCGGGCAAGACGCAGGACCGCGGCGAGGTTGTGCCCGCCACCGATTGCGTCGTTGCGTGCGCCAGCGTGGCGCCCAAGGGCAACGAAAAGTACGTGGCGCTGACATTTGACGAGGGTCCGAGCGGTGCGACCAAGCAGATTTTGCAGGTACTCAAGGAAAAGGGCGTCACCGCGACGTTCTTCCTGTCGGGCGATGCGGCCGAGGCCTCGCCTGCCACGGCCAAGGCGATTGTCGATGCCGGGTGCGAGATCGGATCCAACAGCTACAGCGACGATTCGCTCAAGGGTCAGGACCGTGAGGCGGTACGCGAGCAGATCGCGAAAGGCACCGATGCGATTAAGTCGGCGACCGGCGTGAAGACGATGCTGCTGCGTGCTCCCTACGCTGCCTTTGACGAGCAAAACTGGATTGATGCGATGGACCTGGTCTCCGCCGTGGTCTCGTGGAATATTGACTCGGGCGACTGGCTGCTCAACGGTGCCGACGAGCAGGTCTCAACGGTGCTCGATTCGGTGACGCCGGGCAATATCGTGCTGCTCACCGATAGAGACGAATGCGCCGAGCAGACGCTCGAGGCGCTGCCGCAGATTATCGACGGTCTTGTCGCCGACGGCTACAAGATCGTGACGCTCAGCGACCTGGTCAAGACGGACACGTCGCTGAGCAAAAAGCTCACCTCGCTGACGAAGGTCACCATGCCCAAGGACGCCGTGTTCCCCCAACTTGCCGAGGACGATGACACCACAGAGTAGTCATTGGGTAGTCGTTTAAGAACGTCCCCAAGGGCTATGTCACGGATACGTCAGCGTTTGGTATGCCTGCAATGTGCAGCGCATAAATTCGATGCCGCAGGGCGATGCTGATGCTATAGTTACTGCGGTTAATGAGGGTCAAGAGAAAGGTTACAGGTGAAATCCAAACCTCGACCATACAGTCGATGACCCCATGCAGGTGCTTTTTGCGCATGCACGGGGTGTAAGCGTCGAGCGGCGTGCCGCCCGCGCATGCGTATACATATCCAGAAGCCCCCGGACGCCGCACGCGCGGCCGCGTCCGGAGGAATAATGATGGGGAGCACCATTGAATTATCTGAGTGAGATGCTCAAATTGCCGGTCTTGGACGTCGACGGCGAAAAGCTCGGCGTGGTCAACGATTTTGGTATTGCTACCGGCGAAGTTTTTCCGCACGTGACGTCGCTCGCGTTCCGCGGCCCCGGCAAGACGCCGTTTATGATCAGCTGGCGCAAATGGGTCGACCGTATCGATGAGACAGGCGTGTATCTCAACACGTCTGCCACCAATATTCGCTTCTCGTACCTGCAGCCGACCGAGCTCCTGCTGGCGCGCGATGTTCTCAATAAGCAGATCGTCGACACGCAGGGCATGAAGGTCGTGCGCGTCAACGACATCAAGTTTTCCATGTCGGGCGAAAATCAGCTGCGCCTGCTGGGTGCCGAGGTCGGCGCCCGCGGTCTGCTGCGTGCAATCAGCCCCGCGCTCGAGCACGTCGTCGAGGGCTTTATGAAGCACTTGGGCAAGCCGCTCAGCGAGGACATCATCGCTTGGTCCTACATGGACCTGCTCGACCGCTCGACTAAAAACATCCAACTCTCGGTGTCGCACAAGACGCTCGGCGAGCTGCACCCTGCCGACATCGCCGACATTATCGAGCAGCTCGACCCGCGCCTACGTGCGCAGGTGTTTGCGCAGCTCGATACCGCCCAGGCAGCCGAAGCTATCTCGGAGTTCGATGACGACGAGCTTATGACCGAGATGCTCGAGGGCCTGTCCGACACGGACGCATCGTCGATGCTGGCCATGATGGACCCGGACGACGCTGCCGACCTGATCGATGAGCTCGATTATGAGAAGGCCGAGAAGCTCCTGCGCCTGATGGGCGTCAAGGAGGAGAAGGCGATTCGTAATCTGCTGGGGTATGAGGACAACACCGCCGGCCGCATCATGACCTCGGAGTTTGTCTCCCTGCCCGCCACGGCAACGGTCGGTGACGCCATCGAGGCGATTCGCGAGCTCGACGAGGACTTCGAGAGCGTCTATTACGTCTATACCGAGGATCCGAGTGGCATGCTGACCGGCGTGCTTTCGCTGCGCACGCTGATCGTAGCCGACCGCGACGCCACGCTGGGTCAGTTGGCCTATCGCGACCTGGTCTATGTGTCGCCCGACGAGGACCAGGAAGACGTGACGGACGAGATGACCAAGTACGACCTGGTTGCCATCCCTGTCTGCGACGAGAACCGTCATATCCTTGGTATCGTGACCTTCGACGACGCCATGGACGTTATCGCCGAGGAGCATCAGGAGGACCTGCAGATCGCCGGTGTCGGCTCGGGCGATAGCGCGTCGGACGACTCGACGAACGTGCTCAGCTGGTTCGTGCATCGCCAGTACTGGGTTGTTGTATGGGGCATCGCGTCGTGCATCATGGCGACCGTGCTGGGAACGGCGCTCGGCTCCGCGCATCTGGTGGTGTTCCCCATGTGCGCCATGCCGCTCGTGCTGCTGGCGGCCTCGCGCATGGTGTCGTTCGTCAAGAACTACTTCCTGGAGTATGACGGTCACGACGACGAGCCCAAGCCGTATCTGGGATTCTTCTTCCAGAGCACGGGCATGGGCCTGATTCTGTCACTCGTGACCTACCTGTGCGCCCAGCTGGTGCGCACCGCTGCATTCCCCGATGCCTCTATGTTTGAGGAGCAGCTCTTTACCGGCTGCTTTAACATTGCCGCCATCATTTGCCTGGTTGGCAACATGAGTGCTGTGATTTACCTGATGGTGCTGTTCTGGCGTGACGAGCATGACCTCAACACGTCGGGCACCGCCATGAACGTTATTGCCGTCATGATCTCGTGTGTGGCGTATTGCATCGCCGCGGTGCTGCTCGCCATGTCAGTCATGGGCTAGGTGGTCGCGTGCAAAATACCAAGCAAAAGTCGGGCACCAAGCAAAAGCTGACCATCGCGGCCATCTTTGGCGCTATGGGTCCCGGTCTGCTGGCGGCGCTTTCGGGCAATGACGCCGGCGGCATTGCAACGTATTCCAGTGCGGGTGCCAGCTATGGCTACAAGATGCTCTGGATGCTTCCCGTCATGACTGTGCTGCTCATCGTGACGCAGGAGACCGCGGCGCGTTGCGGCTGCGTGACGGGCAAGGGCCTGGCATCGCTCATTCGCGAGCGCTTTGGCGTGCGCAAGAGTGTACTTGCTATGGCGGCGCTGTTGATCGCCAACACGGCTGTGACCATTTCGGAGTTTGCGGGTATTGCGAGCGGCCTTGCCCTCTTTGGCGTGCCGGCGAGCATCTCGGTGCCGTTAGTGGCGCTGCTGGTGTGGATGCTTACCATGTCGGGGAGTTTCCAGCGCATCGAGAAGATTCTGCTGCTGGTGAGCTGCGTGTTCGTGACCTACATCGTCGCCGCGTTTATGGCTGGCCCCAACTGGGGTGAGGTCGCGGTCGACCTGGTCGTGCCTAACATTCAAAATGACCCCAGCTACGTGTCGCTCGTGGTCGCAACGATCGGTACCACCATCGCGCCGTGGATGATTTTCTTGGCGCAGAACAACGTGGTCGATAAGAACGCGGGCGAGGACGACATCGTGCTGCAGCGTATTGATACCGTGAGCGGCTCGCTTGCCGCCGATGTTATTGCCGGCTTTATTATCATCACGACCGGCACGGTGTTGTTCCCGGCGGGTATTCAGATTAGCGATGCTGCCGATGCTGCCCGCGCGCTGGAGCCTATTGCGGGTCAGTGGTCTACGGTACTGTTTGCCTCGGGCCTGGTCGCGGCGAGTTTCTTGGCTGCCTGCGTGCTGCCGGGCGTTACGTCGAGCGCTATCTGCGAGGCATTTGGCTGGGAGCGCGGTGCCGACCGCAGCTGGGACGAGGCCCCGGTCTATCGCGGCATCATTACGGCCATCATCGGTATCTCTGCCGTGCTGGTGCTTATGCCCGGCGTCGATCTGTTCCAGATTATGATGACCTCGCAGGTCATCAATGGCGTGCTACTGCCCGTGGTTCTGGTGTTCCAGGTGGTTATCGCCGCCGACCGTCACATTATGGGCGCCAACCGCAACGGCCGCGTATGGAACGTGCTCACGTGGGCGACTATCGGCGTGATTACGGTGCTCACGGTCGTCATGTTTGTCCTGCAGGCGATGGGCTACAGCGCTTAACGCCCACTTTTGCTTCCGAACAGGCCGCAGCGATGGACTGCGGCCTGTTTTTTGCCCGCTATAGGGCATTAGTTATATGGCAGTGGACAAAAAATGCCAAATATGAGTACTGTTGCTAAGTGAATAGCATTTACATCCAAGAAGATAATGGACATAGCCGATAGTATGTTCATTAAAATTGGCTCCAATATGTCTTAAACCAGTCAGGTTGGCTGCTTTAGGGGGTTGTAGGGGTCGCTCGGACGTCATTTTGGGTGGTTTTGCCTGCTACTAAAATGGTAACAGTACTCATATTTGCCCCTTTTTGTCCACGACCCCTTGGAGCCGGCTCGAAAAGAGTGATTTTGGGTTGTTTGCTGCGGGTGTGGGCTTGGAAACAACGTTCGGGGTGGCGAGGCGCCCAGAATTTGGTCGCAAGGAGGGCGTTCCTCGGCTGTGTCAGGAGTGTCCCTGGGTGCCGGCACATAAGGAACGTCCCTAACTGTCGGAGGGGGTGCCTGCCGTGGCGCACCCCTCCGGATGTGGGAAGTTTGCGCTGCAGGTTACTTGTCGGTGCCCAGCTTGTGCGGCTTGAGAGCGAGCGCATTGACGAGCGCGTCGGTGGCAGACTTGACGGCCGCCGGCTGCAGATCGTTGACGTGATCCTCGGGATGCACGGGCAGGTCCTTCTTGACTGCATCGTGGATCAAGTTGAGGTACTCAGTCACGCCAGTGGTCGACAGGTGCGTGCCATCGCCATCGAACAGGTCGTTGCGATTGGCACTGTATCCGTACCAGTCGATAACGCGCACGTTCTTGTAGCGCGTAGCAGCGTTGGCGATGGCCTGGTTGGTAGAGCCAACCCACGGCTGCGGGCTGCGCGTGTTCACAAACACCACAATACGCTTATCTCCTGCATCGGTCATGATGGCGTCGATCTGGTCGTCGGTTACCAAGCCGTTGGTGCCCAGTGCAAAGACCACGATCTTGCCGGCAAGGTTCTGTTGGAGATAGCCCTCAAATGTCGCGCGGCCCGCATCAAACTGGCGGCCCTTTTCGGCATCGATATGGCTGTGCGGGAACACGCCGTCAAAGGAATCAACGGCGCGCAGCGACACGGAGTCACCGATCATCAACAGGTCGTAGGAGCCATCGGGGAAGTCGTCGTTGTCCTTGTCGGTGTCGTCGGCCGCCTGTTGGTCTGTGGGCGCGGTGTTTTTGGCTTCCTTGTTGAGGACTTCGGCGCCCTCACCGCTCAGTGCGGAGGTCTCCGGCACAAAGATCAGGCCGCCCAGTGCAACGACCAACACGACAGCGCAGGCTGCGCAGACAGGGACGTGCGCGCGCACCCAGTTGGCGGGCGCGGTGGTGCCGTCGCGGAACTCGGATACGGTGCGCCCAAAGGCGCCCTTTCTAAACGGCGTCTCGATAAAGCGATATGAACATTCGGCTACGGCGACCACCAACAACACCTGCAAAATGTACTGCCACCACGGCGTATCGTTGATGTTGGCGACCGGGTTCATGAGCAACAGTAGCGGATAGTGCCACAGGTAGATGCTGTACGAGCGCTTGCCAACCCACACGAGCGGCTCGGCGGACAGTGCGCGGGCAACCATTCCCTGGGGCTGCACGCAGGCCGCGATGACCATGAGCGTGAGGATGGAGCATAGCAGCGTGCCGCCGCGATACTGGAACGCGGTGTAGCCGTTGGTGAGCGCGACCATGGCGGCAAGGCCAACCAGACCCACGACGCCCAACACATCGATGGATGCGGGCGAGGACCAAAAGCGCACGAGGGCGCTCGGCTGTGCCGGGACGGTCTCGGCTGCGTTGTCGGCCTTCTCGCCAGGCTTGCCCTCGGCGTTCTTGCCGTGCTTGGCGGCGCCAGCCAGGCGATTGAGCCCCAAACGATGAGCGAGACGCACCGGCGCCAGGTCGCGATCGGGGATAAAGGCCATCCAGGCGCCCAGCAGCAGCGAGAAGACGCGGGTGTCGGTGCCGTAGTACACGCGGCTGGGGTCGGCGGCAGGGTTGTAGAGCACCATCATGGCAAGGGCGGATACCGCTGCGAGTCCCAGGACCATACGGCGCGTGTTGGGTTTGCTCACATGCATGGACACCATGGCAAACAGCAGCGGTGGCCAAACCAGGTAGAATTGTTCCTCGATGGCGAGCGACCAAAAGTGCGTAAGCGGCGAGGGGTCGCCCAGGGCGTTGAAGTACGAAACGTCCTGCATAATCTGCCACCAGTTGTTAAAGAACAGCAGCGACGGCAGAATGTCGGGACGCATCTTGGTGAGCATCACGTGGTTGAAGACGGTGCACAGCGCACAGGTTACAACCACAACGGTCACCACGGCGGGGACCAGGCGACGGATGCGGCGGATCCAGAAGCTCTTGAGGTCGATGCGGCCGGTCTTAGCGACTTCGTTGAGTAGCAGGCGTGTGATCAGATAGCCCGAAAGCACAAAGAAGATCGTGACGCCAAGCAGGCCGCCCTGAGCCCACGTGAGGTTGAGGTGATAGAGCACCACCGCGACGACGGCAAGCGTGCGCAGGCCGTCGAGCGCAGGGATGTAGCGGGACTTGGGGCGAGCAGGCGTCTGCTCCGCGGCGGGAGTGTTGGCGCGGCCAGCGTTGTTGGCAGAAGCGCGATGGGGGCTCGCGGTGCGTCGCGGCTCGTTGGCACGGCGCTCGCCCTTCACGCGTTCGTGCGGCGCCGGCTCGTTGCCCGTGCGGCGTCGACCGCGCGAGCCCGATTGCGAGAATTGTTCCATAAAACATCATCCAATGACGAGAATAATCAGCACGTATTCATTGTAGCTGCCTGCCCCTGTGAATGCTTGCTGCTGGCGCAAGCTCAAGCGCGCGTCCACATCAAAGTGGACTAAAGTTATAGGGGGTGCGAGAGTGCACAATCGTTGGTCGATGGTGGGCGCAAAGCCCGAAGACGAGGAGGTTTCCATGGCGGATCACAGCATCGTTGCGGTGTTCGGCAGCATGAACATGGACCTTTCGGTGGCGTGCGAGCGCATGCCGCGCGCGGGCGAGACGGTCGATGGCAGCGGTTTTATCACCAACGCCGGCGGTAAGGGAGCCAATCAGGCCGTTGCCGCTGCGCGCATGGGTGCGCGCACGTGCATGATCGGCGCTGTTGGGCGCGATACCTTTGGCGATGCGCTTGTGGCAGGGCTCCAAGATGCCGGCGTGGGCGTTGAGTCCGTGACACGTCTCGACGACGTGGAGACCGGTACTGCGACTATCATTCGCTGTGAGAGCGACAACCGCATCGTGCTGTCGCCGGGCGCCAACCATGCGCTTGCGGGCGAGGACGTTGCCCGCGCACTGAGGCGCTTGGTGGCCGACGAGCTCGACGGCGATGCCAGCGAGATTGCCCCGGCTGCTGGCGGCGTCTTTATCGCCCAGGGCGAATGTGACCTTGCGGCGACGGCCGGGGCGCTTGCTTGCGCTCACGAGCTGGGGTTCTATACGATCTTTAACCCGGCGCCCGCCTGCGACCTGCCGGCAGGAGCGTGGCCAGCGGTCGACCTGGTCTGCCCCAACGAGACCGAGTGCCAGGTACTGACGGGCATTCTGCCCACGGATGATGCGAGTTGCGTCGCCGCGCTCAATGCGCTGCTCGACAAGGGCGCCGGGGCTGCGGTCATCACGTTGGGCGGCGCCGGCTCGGTTACGCTCGGCGATGGCGGTGAGCCGCTGCGCATGCCGGCGCTTTCGAGCGCGGTGGTCGATACGACGGCCGCGGGCGATACGTTTATCGGCGCGTTGGCGGCGGCTCGTCTGGAGGGCCTGCCGCTCTTTGAGTGCATGGCGGCGGGTGCTCGCGCCTCGGCGGTGACGGTGTCGCGCCTGGGCGCTCAGCAATCAATTCCCACGCGTGCGGAAGTCGAGCACAAGTTTGGTTTAGACGGTTTGGATGTAGACGGAGAAGCGGAGTAGAACAATGGCAACCAAGAAGCTGATCCTTGATCTGGATATGGGTGTGGATGATGCGATGGCGCTTGCCTACGCCATCGCGAGCCCCGAGGTGGAGCTCGTCGGCATCACCACGTGCTTTGGCAACGTGCGCGTCGAGCAGTCGGCGCACAACTGCTTGGCGGTGCTCGACCTGTTGGGTCGTCCCGAGGTGCCGGTGTACCTGGGCGCCGATCGTCCCATGAAGGCGACCGAACCCTACACGCCGCCGGCGTCCACCACGCTTATCCACGGCAAGAACGGCATCGGCGGCGCAAGCGTGCCCGCCTCGCCGTACGAGCCGGTGGGCGCGACGTCGGCCGACGGCAATGCGGCGGTCGATTACCTGATTGATGCCGCGCGTACCTATGGTCCCGATCTGGTCTACGTTGCGACCGGCCCGCTCACCAATCTGGCGCTTGCCCTGGAGCGCGATGCGGCGGAGATGATGTCTATCGGTCGCGTGGTCGTGATGGGCGGTGCGCTTACCGTGCCCGGAAACGTGAGCGCCGGTGCCGAGGCCAACATGGCGAGCGACCCCGAGGCGGCCGATGCCGTGCTGCGTTCGGGCCGCAAGCTCACTATGGTGGGGCTGGATGTGACGCATCGCGTGGTGCTCACGCGCCGCGACGTTGCCGGCTGGACGGGCTCGGGCACTATGGCTGGCTGCGCGTTTGCGAGCATGGTCGAGCACTATATCGGTTCGTACGAAATGAACGCGCCCTACCTGGGCGGCTGCGCGCTGCACGATCCGCTGGCGGTTGCCGTGGCGATTGATCCCACGCTCGTGGGCGCGCTCGGCTGTAACCTGCGCGTTGACTTGCTGGGCGAGTATCGCGGCCGCACCATCTGCGACGAGCACTGTCTGTCCGATCCCGACAAGAGCGCGCTTGTGGCACTCACCGTGGACGCCCCGCGCTTTCTGTCCGAGTTCAAGGCGCGCATGGCCCGCATCCTAGGCTAGGCTCGGGATCGAAGCACGCCCATCTGCTCGATGTGGCCGCTGGCGGGCCGACGGTTGATTTCCGATCTCAGCCGAACACATTGAGCAAATAGGCCGTTCCCGCACCTAGCCGAACGCCCCCGCGGCCCTCCCGGGGCCCGGGGGCGGCATTTTCCCAGTTGAAGGAACGGTGGAGATGTGTTTCGATGGGTC
>DYAA01000180.1 GCA_019419405.1 Collinsella sp.
TTACTCTTGATCTCCACAGCGTGCTCAGTGCCGTCCTCAAAGCGAACGATAAAGTCGCTCTGGATGCCCTTGACATCCGGGTGCATGCAGACGATGTCGTTGCTCTCGGCAAAGCCGTAGGAAAGCACGTGACGGCCCGTCGACTTGGCGAGCTCGACCAGATGCGGGTCCTCACCGCAGACGATGACGGTGCCGTCCTCGCCCACCAGGCTCATGAATTTGGCGAAAGTCGCCTCGATCTCCTCGATACCCGAGTAGTGATCGAGGTGGTCGGCCTCGACGTTGGTCACAATGACCACGTTGGGGTTCAGGAACAGGAAGGAACTGTCGGACTCGTCGGCCTCGGCGACAAAGTAGTCGCCCGAGCCGTTCTTGCCGTTCGTGTCATAGCCCTCGACGATGCCACCGATCAGGAAGCTCGGATCCAGACCCATACGGTCGAGCATGGTGGCGCACATCGAAGACGTGGTGGTCTTGCCATGCGTACCGGCAACAGCGACGGTGGTGTAGCCGTGGCCCAAAGCAGAGAGCATCTTGGCACGGGGCCACACGGGAATACCAAGCTCGCGAGCGCGCACGAGTTCAGGGTTGGACTCCGGAATAGCGGTGGAGACAACAACCACGTCGGGCTTGACCTCGTCGATCGTGGCGGCCTCATGGCCCACATGCACCTTCACACCAGCGCGGGTAAGCTGGCGGATATAACGTGACGTCTTAAGGTCGGAGCCGGTAACGGCATAACCGCGCTCGTGCAGAACGAGGGCGATGCCGCTCATGCCGGCGCCGCCGATACCGATAAAGTGGGCGCTCTTAAACTCGGGCGCGGAGGTTGCAGTCTGGGAATCAGCCATGTGCTCGTGTACTCCTTGCGTAAACACTGCCTGTAACCCGTTAACTGTACCGCACCTACCGCATCAGCGCGAGGGCGACCGACGATATCCCGTCTAACTAACGCAAACCCTCTACCGCATCCGCCAGAAGAGCGGCGGCCCTATCCTGAGCCAGACCACGCGCCGCCTGACGCATGGCGTCGCGTGCCGCCGCGTCATCGACCAGGTGCAGCAGCTCATCGGCAAAGGCAGAACCGTCGATATCGGCATCGGCGCAGAGCACGCC
>DYAA01000181.1 GCA_019419405.1 Collinsella sp.
CAACACAGCCGCAATGCACGTACGTCATTCATTATGCTGGAAACCGATGGCTTTACCAGAGTTTTTATCATTATTTGAACAATTTAGCAGGCAGAACCGCTGATGAAACGGTTTATCAATGTGAACGTCTTTTGGATGGAAGGCAGTCAGCCCTACGCGTTAATGTCCTTGAATCCCTCACCGAAGGCTTCCGTAACGTCGGCGACCGTCACAATGGCGTGAGGATCGCGCTCGCGCACGATCGTTTTGAGGGTGTTGAGCTCTCGACGGCTAACGATCACCATGATCACCGGCTTCTCGACGCCCGAATACATTCCGGTCGCCTTTAATTTGGTGCAGCCGCGGCCCAGACCATACATGATGTCGGCCGCGATATCGGGAAAGTTATCCGAGATGATGAGTACCATACGACGCTTATTGCCGCCATCGACCACGGCATCGATCACATAGCCGCTAATCACCATCGAAAGTCCTGCGTACAGAGCATTTTCGAGCGAGAAGACCGGAGCAGATGCCGCACATACGGCAACGTCGATTGCCATGACGGTCGAGCCCACCGGCAGCGAGGTGTTACGCGAGATGATTTGGCCAATCGTGTCCGAGCCGCCGGTGTTGGCGCCGGCGCGCAACACCATGCCGTAACCAATGCCCGTGATAATGCCGCCCCACATAGCGGGAAGCATCAGGTCCGCATGTGCCAGCGGCGCTACAAACGGGGCAAACAGATCAGTAAAGAAGCCCAGCAGCACAAAGCCCGTCGCCGTCTGCACTACATAGAACATGCCGCCCTCGCGCATAACGATCAGCAGCAGCAAGGCATTCATCACGATGGTCTGGATACCGACAGGAAGCGACACGCCTCGCGCTGCGCCGACTGCCTGGATAATCGTCGCAAGGCCCGTAACGCCACCGGCTGCAAGACCGTTGGGAATCAAAAACAGGTCGGTCGCGATGGCGGCCAAGGCACACCCCAACATGATCTGGGGCAGATCGTGAAAAAAGTTCATTGAAAGAATGCGCTTGATGTCCAGACGATATGCCATGCTGCCTCCCTCAAAAAAGCGCACCCCATCGGATGCGCTTTGAACTTCTTCTTGTATTCGATTCTACCGATTCGCCCAACAAATACCACCCCTGCGCGGGGTTTGTTCTGGATACAAAACCGCCCTGCTCGGAGGGTTTTAATCCATTTCCACATAAACCGAGCGGTTTAGGCAGACGGGGCCTCCGCGTCAGCGTTTCCGGTAGCCCAACGGTGGTAGCCAATCACAAACGGATCCAGGTCGCCGTCGTCAAGAACTGCCTCGACGTTGCTGGTCTCCACGCCCGTGCGCAGGTCCTTAACCATCTGGTACGGGTAGAGCACGTAGCTGCGGATCTGGTTGCCAAAACCAATTGTGGTCTTGGGTCCGCGAAGCTCGTCCAGGGCCTCGGCGCGCTTTTCGAGCTCAATCTCGTACAGGCGCGCCTTGAGGATCTGCATGCACGCGGCCTTGTTTTGAATCTGGCTGCGCTCGTTTTGACACGTGACCACGATACCGCTGGGAAAATGCGTTACGCGCACGGCGGAGTCGGTGGTGTTGACGCCCTGGCCGCCCGGGCCGCTTGCATGGTACACGTCGACGCGAATGTCATCGAGACTAATCTCGATATCGATATCGTCGGGCAGCACCGGAATGACCTCGACGCCGGCAAACGTAGTCTGGCGGCGCTTCTTGTCGTCGGTGGGGCTAATGCGCACCAGGCGGTGAACACCGGCCTCGGCACGAAGCATGCCAAAGGCATCCTTGCCTTCGACGGTAAAGGTCGCGCGATCGATGCCGATAACCTCGGCCGCGGGGCAATCGTTGATGGTGACCTTCCAACCGCGGCGCTGGCAGTACTTCATGTACATCTTAAAGAGCATGAAGGTCCAGTCCTGGGCCTCCAAACCGCCCTGCCCGGGCTTGATGGTCACAATCGCGTCGCCATGGTCGAACTCCCCGGTAAACCAGCTCGCAAGCTCAAGCTCGTCGATGGCGCGGGAAAGCCGCTCCGCCGTGGCGGCAGCCTCCTCACGCAGCGCGGCAGCATCGGGGTCATCGCCCATTTCCTCGGCAAGCTCCAGCGCGGCGCGAGCATCGGAAAGCTCACCGCGCGCCGTATCCACGGCGGCGATGTCCTCCTTGGCGCGTGCAATCTCCTCCATCGTGGCGCGAGCGGCATCGGCATCGTCCCAAAAGCCTGGGGCGACGCTTTTGGCCTCGAGCTCCGCCACGCGGGTGCGTTTCTCGTCCAAATGGAGATACGACTCGACCTCGCCGAGTCGGTCCGCAAACGCGTCCAACTCGGCGGGAGTTACCTCTAGAGTCTCGGCCATTAACGATTCCTGCCGTGGCAGTACTTAAACTTCTTACCGCTACCGCAAGGGCACAGGTCGTTGCGGCCCACGTTGACATAGGGGTCATCGCTCTCGGACTTGCGGTAGGTCGTCACCTTGCCACTGTTGTTAACGGCAGCTGGACCACCCTGGACGGCGGTGCGGGCCTGCACCTGAGCCTGCTTGCGCAGTACCGAATCGCTGTTGTCGCCATCAACCTCGGCAGGACCAGAGAAGCGCGCACCTTTAAGGGCGGGGTCCTCCTTGTGCTCCACAGCCTGCGGGGCAGCTTTGAGCTCAATGCGCAGAACAGTGCGCAGGTAATCCTCGTACATGGTATCGACGAGTATCTGGAACGCGCCGTAGGCCTCGGTCTTGTACTCAACCAGCGGGTCGCGCTGGCCAAAGCCGCGCAGGCCGATACCGGTCTTGAGGTAGTCCATTTCCTGCAGGTAGTTCATCCAACGCGTATCGATGACGCGCAGCATGACCTGGGTATTGAGCTCGCGCATCAGGTCCTCGCCCAGACGCTCAGCCTTCATGTTGTAGCACTTCTCAACATAGGCCAAGACATCGGCGGCCAGGGCCTCAAAGTCCTCGTCGGGGAACTGAGGGGTATCGATATGCCCGGTCAGCTCGACGACCCATTTGCGCAGACCCTCAAGATCGCGCTCGCCCTCGTGGCTGTCCTTGGTGCAGAACTCCTGAACACAGCGGTACACGGTATCGTGCATGACCTCGGTGATGTGGTCGGTCAGGTCCTTGCCGTCCAGAATCTTGTTGCGCTCGGCGTAGATGACCTGGCGCTGCTTGTTCATGACGTCGTCGTACTCAAGAACGCTCTTACGCATGGAGAAGTTAATGCTCTCGACCTTATGCTGGGCGTTCTCGACGGCCTTGGAGATGATCTTGTGCTGGATGGGCATGTCGTCGCCCATGTCGGCCGTGACCATCATCTTGGAGACGCGGTCCATCCTGTCGCCGCCGAACAGGCGCATCAAGTCATCCTCGAGCGACAGGTAGAACTGGGTCTCGCCCGGATCGCCCTGACGACCGGAACGGCCACGCAGCTGGTTGTCGATACGGCGGGACTCATGGCGCTCGGTGCCGATAACGGTCAGGCCGCCGGCGGCAAGCACGCGCTCGCGCTCGGCCTTGCAGGTCTCCTTGGCCTCGGCGTTAAACTGCTCGAGCTGCTCGGGCGTCACGTCCTCCATGGTCAGGCCCTCGTACTCCAGGCGCTCGCGCACCAACTCGTCGGGGTTGCCACCCAGCAAGATGTCGGTACCACGGCCGGCCATGTTGGTAGCGATGGTCACGGCGCCATAGCGACCAGCCTGGGCCACGATATGGGCCTCGCGCTCGTGGTGCTTGGCGTTGAGGACCTCGTGCGCGATACCGCGCTTAGTGAGGGCGGCGGACAGTTTCTCGGAGCTCTCGATGGAGACGGTGCCCACCAGGACCGGCTGGCCCTTGGCGTGACGACGCTCAACGTCGTCGGCAACGGCGTTGTACTTGGCCTGGATGGTGCGGTAGACCAGGTCCTCGTGGTCAACACGCTGCACGGGCTTGTTGGGGGGAATGACCTCGACGGGCAGCTTGTAGATCTCGCGGAACTCGGCGTCCTCGGTGAGCGCCGTACCGGTCATGCCGGAGAGCTTGTCATACAGGCGGAAGTAGTTCTGCAGGGTGATGGTGGCAAGGGTCTGGTTCTCCTCGCGCACGAGCACGCCCTCTTTGGCCTCGATGGCCTGGTGCAGGCCCTCGGAATAGCGGCGACCCTCCATGATACGACCGGTGAACTCGTCGACGATCTTGACCTCGCCGTTGGTGACCACGTACTGCTTGTCGCGGTGGAACATGTACTGGGCCTTCAGCGCCTGCTGCAGGTGGTTGACCAGCTGGCCGGAAAGATCGGCATAGATGTCATCGATACCCAGGCGGCGCTCAATCTTCTTAAGACCGCGCTCGGTGGCGGCGATGGTGTGCTTGGCCTCGTCCATGACGAAGTCGCCCGTGGGCTCCACGTCCTCGGTGGCGGTGAGCATGTCGTGCGAGACGTCCTCACCGCGCTCAAGGCCGCGCACGGCGCGCGCAAAGTCCTTGTAAGTGCTGGCGGACTTGGTGCCGGCGCCCGAGATGATGAGCGGCGTTCTGGCCTCGTCGATCAGGATGGAGTCGACCTCGTCGACGATGGCGTAGCTGTGGCCGCGCTGAACACGCTGCTCGGGGCGGGTAACCATGTTGTCGCGCAGATAATCGAAACCGAACTCGGAGTTGGTGCCGTACGTGACGTCGGCCTGGTAGGCGGGGCGCTTCAGCTCGAGCGGCATGTTGTTCTGCAGCAGACCGACGGTCATGCCCAGGTACTTGTAGATGCGGCCCATCCACTCGGAGTCGCGCTTGGCAAGGTAATCATTGACAGTAACGACGTGCACGCCCTTGCCGGCAATAGCGTTGAGATAGCCGGCCAGCGTGGAGACGAGGGTCTTGCCTTCGCCGGTCTTCATCTCGGCGATGTGGCCCTCGTGCAGCGCCATGGCGCCGATGAGCTGTACATCAAAGTGACGCATGCCCATGGTGCGCTTGGAAGCTTCGCGCACGGTGGCAAAGGCCTCGGGGAGCATGTCGTCGAGCGACTCGCCGTTGGCGTAGCGCTCACGGAACTTATCAGTCTGGGCGCGGAGCTCCTCCTCGGTCATCTTCTCAAACTGGGGCTCAAGACCGTTGATCTTGTCGACGATCTTGTAGTAGCGCTTAAGGTCCTTATCGGATCCAAAGGACAGCAGCTTTGACATGAATCCCATGTGGTTTTCCTTTTTGGCCATCGCCCACGCCGTGCAGCTGCGGGCGAGTTAAACACAGATGATTGTACTTTAGCCAAACAAGGCGCGGCCTATACGGTCGACCTCGACCGCCACGTAATAACTATGACCAACCTGCCACAATGGGACAGGTTTATTTTGGCAAGTTTTATCTGAGCAAACGCCGTCTCTCTGCCATTTGGTGCCACGGGGACAGGTTAGCTTGCACCAATAAAAAGAAAAAGGGCCGCGCACCCAAATGGATGCGCGGCCCTTATGCCATGAATGCGAGTGTTTCCGCGGCGAGCTATTTACTCAGCAGCCTCGGTGGTCTCGGCCTCGGCAGCGACCTCCTCGACGGGAGCCTCTGCGGGAGCCTCGGCGGCCTGCTTGGCAGCCTCCTCGGCAAACTTAGCGGCACGCTTAGCCTTCTCGGCAGCCTTAGCCTCAGCGGCGGCCTTGCGAGCGGCCTCGGCCTCAGCAGCCTTGGCGGCCTTGGCAGCCTTGGCCTCCTCGGCCTTCTTGAGCTGAGCGGCAGCGGCGCCACCGAACTTGTCGGCGAAGCGCTGGACGCGTCCACCGGTGTCGACGAACTTCTGCTGGCCGGTGTAGAACGGGTGGCACTCGTTGCAAAGCTCAACCTTCATCTCGGACACGGTAGCGTGCGTCTTGAAGGTGTTGCCGCAGGAGCACGTCACCGTGCACTCGACATACTGGGGATGGATACCCTGTTTCATGGTAGGACTCCTTATTGGTCAGGCGCTGGTTACCGATCAGCGCATAAGGCGTCTTGGTTTCCGACCAAGACAACAAACTCGGCTATGGTACCACGGCGCCGCGTGTCCCACAAAAGGTTCACGGTCTTTTCGGAACGACACGAATCTGACCCATCGAAACACATCTCCACCGTTCCTTCAACTGGGAAAATGCCGTCCCCGGGGCCTGAGAAGGGCCCCGGGGACGTTCGACTGACTGCGGGAACGGCCTTTCCGCTCAATGTGTTCGGCTGAGATCGGAAATCAACCAAACTGAACTAGGTTCAGTTGACATGGTTAAAAACGAGGGGCGACGCTTTTGCGTCGCCCCTCGTCCCAGCCGGTTGCTTTAGTTGTACACACGGTAGTTACACTTGAACTGGGTTATGTGTCCATAGCTGGAGCGGTACCAACCCGACGTATAGCTGATTGCCTCTGCGCCTAGATAGTCGTAGCCCTTGTTGTAGCGAAGCTGACGGTAGATCGTGTCGTACTCTGCTACGTAAAACGTGTCTCCAGAGAAGGCTTTGTACCGGTCCTTAACCGTCGAAGCCATGTACGCGGGTTCGACATCGCCTTTCTCCCCGTTGAGCGCATAGACGGGTGCCGCGATTCCGCATAAAGCCGTTGCCACGAGGATGGCGTAGACAGCCATGCGCGACGCATTGGACTTCAGCTGTTCAAACAGTTTCATGTCATTCACCTCGCTCGTATGTATCGAGGTATTCCTGCTTGAGCGTCTGCGAGGACGACTTGATCTTTTCCACGAGCGTGCCGGCCTCGATGAAGTAGAACGAGTTGGTGAGGTCTGCCAGGTCGTCGAGTAGATGGCTTGAAATGAGCACGCTTCGTCCCCGCGCCACCTCGCTGCGCATCGCGTCGCAGGAGGTTTTCCGCTTTCCCGGATCGAGGCCGTTCAGCGGTTCATCGAGGATGAGGTACGGGCAATCGGTCGCTATCGCCATGGCAAGCTTTACCTGCTGCTTCATTCCTGTCGAGAGTTTACGGGTCGGCTTGTCGAGATATGGGGAGATTCCGAGGGAGTCGCAGAGCGAGTCGATGTCGGCGGCCGATTTCCACGCCTCCCTAACGAAAGCAAGGTGCTCGATGGCCGATAGCGTGGGATAGAGATCCGTGCCGCCCGAAGAGCTCAGGTAGACGAGTTCTGCAAATTCGGCTGATCGACGTTGGCTGATTCCGTCTGCCGCCAGGCTTCCCGAGCGGATGCGGGCGGGAAATTGGCCCGACAGCGCTTCAAGAAGGGTGGTTTTCCCCGAGCCGTTGGGGGCAATGAGGCCCGCCGCCGTTCCCGGGCTCAGGAAAAGCGACCCGATTGAAAGTATCGTCGCGCTTCCGTATCCCACGCTCGCGTCCAGAAGCTCGAGCCCATGGCGCTTTTTCGCGGGTCCAGGCTGTTTGGGCGAACGTGTCGCAACGGCGCCGACCGCAAAAAAGACCGCGACGTATATCAGGGCCACGGCAAGCATCGATGCGCTGCCTGAACCGGAGCCAATGAATTCTGTCGGGAAGCATCCTACGTAACCCGTTGCCTCGATAGGCGAGAACACGGCCAGCGGCAGGAGATTGAGCGCGGCGTTATGCTCCAGCGCCGAATCGGACAGCAACGGGAATGCCGGGGCCGCGACAAGCAGCGCGGAGGTAAGGGGGCCCGCGAGGACGCGCCTCGTTGCGGTCGATAGGACGACGGAACAAACGGATATCAAGGTTCCGCCCGCAAGAAGCGCGATAAGCAGGGTCGTGAAGACGTTTCCCGCAGTCGTGGTGGCAAGCGCGCCGTCATGGAAGAAGGCGATCGGGTACCCAATTTGCCCGAAGCCGTTTAGGGCCAAGGCGTAAATGCCCCCGGGTGCAAGGCCGGCGAGGAGCATTGCGGTCCCCGCGGCGATTATCGAAAACACGATCTGGATAAGGCGCCGGAATTTGGGCACGGGCGCCTTCGCCGCCAGGGTCCCGGGCCTTGTGGCGCCGAGCACGAGTATCGACGAGAGAAGGAAGGGGATGAAGGGAAGGAAAGACGGCGCCGTGGCAATGGCGTAAGGCAGGAAGGAAAGGAATGGCAGGTCGTTTGCGGAGGCCGGGATATCCGTGATGCCGGAGCTGCTCAGGGCACGGCAATACGCGAGGTCTGCGTCATTGGTCTCTCGGTCTCCCACGATGGACCCGGATTGGAAGCCTTCGCCCATGAGCGCGTAGTAGCTCTCGGCAGAATCGAGAAAGGCGGCGTCGGTTTGAGCGGCAAGGGCGGCGTTCGCGTATCTTGCAAGCTCCGCGTCAGCTTGCTGCTCTGGAGATAGGTCTGTGCCGCTGGCCTGGGGCGCGCGCGTATTGAATGCGTCGACAAAGCTCTGCATGCCCTGCTTCATAAAGAAGGGCCCGTAGATGGGTGAATTGAACGCAATGGGGACGGAAAAGGCTGCAGCGAGAACGAGCGTACAAATCCATACGGCCTTGTCTCTTAGGATTAGTTTGAGAAGAAGTCGACAGTACATTTGGAAGCACCTACGTTCCTCAAAGAATCGTTAGATTAAAAGTAACAGACCGGATGAAGATACGTGCGACGGGGGCGAGGCGAATGGCTGAGCGGTATCGATATGCGGGTTTAACGGTATTATATTGACCACATAGATTTTTAACTTGCATTTCTACCCGCCCTTTTCGTAGAGTCGCCGATACGTGCTTAGCGCACCCTCGGCGCGTCCGGCAGGCTTTGCGAAATGGGATCCAGGAGACTTCGGCGCAGCATCATCTTGCGGAATGCTTCTAATGAGCCTCCCATCCTTCAAAAACAGAATCTCATCGCACAGCCTATCGACCGAATCCAAGATGTGGGATGACATGATGATGCACGTACCAGAATCGACCAGCTTCCTGAGAATCTCGGAATGCAAGTCCACCCTGCTGGGGTCGAGCGCGTTCATGGGCTCATCTAATAGAAGGTACCGCGCGCCCGTCGCATACGCAATCGCCAGGGTAAGCTGCTGCTTCATGCCCTGGCTCAGAGTGCGGATCCTCATCTTCGCGAACTCGCCTATCTGCGTTTGTTCCACTATCTCTTCGATATCGCGAGCATGCGGCCACATATCGCAAACCATCTTGAGGTGATCTTCCGCACGCAATCCGGGATACAGCAGCGTCCCCTCACCAGGTGCATAGAAGATCATAGAACGGACCTCTCTCGCACCCGTACCCTGCACCTCATCCAGAACGATGCTCCCGTCCACGCGAGGACCCGGCAAACCTGCCATCGCACGCAGCAACGTCGTCTTTCCATGCCCGTTCGGAGCGACGAGACCGTAGACCGTACCCGGGGCAAACTCAGCGTTCACCGAATCTACGAGCACCTTCTTTCCATAAGAGATCGTCAGCGTTTGAAGGTCAATCATCGAGATCATCCCCTTTCGATCTTTGGAGCACTCAGGCGCACCATCAACGGAGATACGGCGCCCAAGACCACCAGCAGAGCGCCCGATGCGCCGACGACCTCTCCAAAAGGCATCGCGTTCGTCCCTCGCCCAAGGAACCCAATCGTCCCCACCTGGGAAGCGGGATCAAACGAGGCGAATGGAGCCAGCAGCGCGACGCCCATGCCCACGCTTTCAACATGAGCGCTCAACGAACCCAACACCAAGAGAACCGCGCAAACCATTCCGGTGACAACGGGGTTGCGGCTAATCGCTGCTGTCAACGCAGCGACGACGGAAATCACGCCGTATGCCATGACCAGCAACGGAATACTGCACAACACCGCCTCCCCCACCATGGACGTTGTCGAAGCTCCCGCCCGAATGAGAGCGACGGGATACTCCGATCCACCCGCACCGTTCTTAATCACGGACACAACGACAGCGGGAACCATCGACACCAAAAGCAGCACCAAGCCAAGCAGGAGAGCCAGCGCAACAGCCGTCAGAAAACGCACATGCGCTGTTGCGGGGATCTGGAGAACCAGAAGGGAACGACACTGCAGGTGGGTGCACGCGAGCGATGTGACAACCACGGGCAACAGCAAAAATAAGGAGGGAAGCGCTGCCTGGAGATACGAAAGGAGGATTAATGGGGGCATCTTCGTACTTAACTCGTAAACCTTGGGGTCCGGCAAGCTCGCGATCGACTCAAGCAGAAGGGCGCGCGCCTCCGCACGAGAAGGAGTCTCCGGCTCGATTCCGATCGATTGCAGGAGAGTCGCATCTGCCGCGCCCAGCTCACCTCGAGCGCGCTCGTACGTCGCAAGGCTTCGAAACCCCTCCGCAGGCATAGGCGCGTACACGAAACCCGAAAGAGCATCCCGCATGTCTTCCAGGGCCGCTTTGCCCTCGACGTCCATATTCGCAGCGTTCTGCTCTAGATACCGATCTATTGAACGAAGCTCCCCATCCCTATACCGAACAGCGGAAACGTTATCAGCGTCAGGAAACATCTCGACCAGAGCCGGGGCCAGCATCGTCGTCGACATTGCAATCGCGCATACGGCGAGGGTAGGAGAACGCAGGAGCAGTTTCCCCATCGTTCTTACGTATGCAACGGCGGAGGCACAAGCGCTCGAACGAGTTGCCGTTCTCGATGCAGTGAAGGAACCTCTCTCAAGACAAATCGGGGATATCGGGCACGCGCAGCCGCTCTTTCCAGCAACGCAAAGCAGGCTAATTGCCAGCACCTCGATCCCGATTGCGCATACGAGGGCAATCGCGCCACGCTCGAAGCAAAGTCCAGGCAGATTCACTATCTGCGTTGTCGGGTACGGGCTATAGGCGCCGACGGTCAACTCAGTGTTCGCATACGTAAGGGGATTCAACAGGGCGAACTCACGTAAAGCGATGGATCTTCCGTAATACCCGGGAACCATCGTCACCCCCATCAGGGCACATACGAACACGATTCCAAGCGTAGGGTTATTGGCAATCTTCACGGCAAGGTGAACGACAAGCGAGATGAACGCTGCCACCAAGAATTGCAAGATGGCCGTCTGCGCGAACACCAGCCAAGCCGGTTTGATAACCGGAGTCGCATATTGAATGTAGCCTATCGGATAGAACGGCGAGCCCGGGCCATTCTTCACAAGCGCGGCGATTATCCCTGGAAGATTGATGGCGAGGACGGCAAGCATTGCAAAAACACTCGCCCATACGCTCGATGCAACAAGTCTACCCAGCTCGCCCATCGGTGCCTGGATGATGAGCTTTTCACGTTTGTTAAGACGCGCGGCAAGGAACGAGACGGCAACGGCCGTTGCGACCCATAGCAAGTACTCCTTCGATCCGTCATAATAGGTGTACTCTCCATCCGATATCTGCAGAAACGGAAGTAGGGGAGAGAGCGGTGCCAAGATAAGACGTCCCGCGGCAAGAGGGTACAGAAGCGCGGGCATGCTTGATGAAGAGGCATAGACACCGTCCTCCCCCGCATTCACAAGCGCATCCGCATAGGATGCTGACAATTCCTGCTCAACACGGGTTATTCCCGACTCGAGGTATTCGACCCGTCCGTCGATGCCAGCCGCGCTCCTGAAGACGGGCAGAGCACAAAGAACCATCAACGCAACAACGACAACACAGAGCGACCTGGAGGAGAGAAGCGACCTAAAGATCGCCTTCGAGATTTTGAGCATATTCATCGCCAACCTTAACCTCATCCAGTCGGAACAGAGGGGCCGAACAAAATGCTCGGTCCTTCCTCGCATCTAGTAGGTGCTATAGACAAATTGCCATTTATCAGTTGTGCCAAGAACACCACAGGAGCACATTGCAGCGAGGCGGGATTCCCTATGATGCGCGGATCGGCGATAGCCATTTCGGTAGGAGATCGTCTTGTAAGAGATGTTGAACATCGAGATGCTGTGCCCGCTTACGCCGCGAGGACAGCTGTAGCTCCAGTAGGTATCGACGACGTCGTCCGTATACCCGAGGGGCTCAACGAGGGCACACTGGCTGCTCTCCTGGGAAGGAGGCATCGGGGTATCCGCAAAAGCGGAGGCTCCCGGCAGCAACAGACAAAGAGCGAGGCCGAGGAAAACCAAGAGCTTACACGACTTAACAGTACTGAACATAATCCTCTCCAATCTAGAGGGGTTTCGGTTGCAGCATGCTGTGATTACTTGCCAGCAAAGTCAATTTAACATAAACTGTTAAAAAGTAACCTGAGGTTTTTAAATTCTTCGGAGGTTATTATGAGTTCCGACAATCGCACTCCCCGGCTTCATTCCTTCCGCATCGCATGTGCGATAGCCTCTGCGACCCTTTGCGCCACCGCCATCGCACAAGTGGCGTTCTCCTTAAAGCCAGCAATCGAAGTGCTCGACAACCCTGTAATTGCAGACTCCCCCGCGTATCCAGCCCTTGCGATCTCGACATTGGTCCCTGCCGTCATCGGTATCGCTACGACCATCCTCAGCGCCGTTCTCGTGTGGACGATCAAGAGCGGAGACCCCTTCAAGAAAGGGTCTGCGACATGCTTGAAGGTGCTCGGCATTCTCTTCGTTGTTCAAGCTGCCACCAGCCTCTACGCCGGCTCACTCAAAACCTCCGTTTCGATGTTTGGCGGCGAGGGGGCCGTCGGCGCCCAAGAGATCGCTTCATCATTCGATTGGGCCTCTCTGGTTCTCGGCATCGTCCTGTTCATGCTTTCCCAGCTCTTCTTGTACGCCCGAGAGCTGTACCTCGACTCCGACGAGATTGCGTAAGGAAACGCCATGCCCGTAATTGTTCGCCTCGACAAGATCATGGCCGAGCGAAAGATTTCCTCGAACGAACTTGCCGAAAGGATTGGAACCACGCCCGTGAACCTGTCCCGTATTAAAAAAGGGCATATTCGCGGCATTCGCTTCAACACACTCGAGCAGCTATGCCTCGCCCTTCGTTGCCAACCCGGAGACCTTCTCGAAGTCATGAGCGAAGAGGATGCCCGAAAGGAGTTCGGACTCGATTGGTCCGCCGAGGATTAGAGGGCGGTCGTACTCGCCCTGCACACGGGGATGCGAATCGGCGAGGTCTGCGGCCTTCGGTGGTGCGATGTGGATTTCGAGACGGGCCTGATCTCGATCAGACACTCGGTGGCGTACGCGAAGGGAATGGGTTCGTTCATCAAGGACACCAAGACCCATGACGCCAGGGGTATCCCCATCGACCCGGTCGGCCTACTCCCCTTCCTGAAGGAGACCCACGAGATCGACTGCGGAAAGCTGCGCTTGCGCGACCTTACCGGGGCGGTCGAGATCGGGGACTGCTACATCCTGTCGGAGCCGGGCGCGACCTTCGCGACGACAAGCTATATCCGCAGGGCGTTCAAGACGTTCTCGGAGACCAACGGCCTCATGGGCACCAACGACGAGCTGATCACGTTCCACGGCCTTCGCCACACGTTCGCAACGCAGTGGATCCGCCAAGGCGGCGATATCAAGGCGCTCCAATCGATCCTCGGCCACAAGGACGCCATGGCGACGCTCAACGTCTACGCCGACATCGAGCCCATCTCCAAAATCCATAACATGCTGCGCGCCACGCCGTGCCTTTGGCGCGGGCACCTCGGGCCGAGGGTCGATCCGGGTCCCATGTTCCAACAGAGGATCCAGGAGTCCATCGAGACGCTCCAGGCGTTCGGCTACGGCATCACCGAGCCGGACGACCGAAATATCGCCATACGCGACGTGGAGACGAACAGTTGGCTCTAGCTCACCGAGTACGCGGCAGTGCTGGGCCCATCCCAACTGAGGTCACGGTGGTCCGATAGGAGCGCCGCCCGCGGCATGCGCCGCGGAGCGGTATCCCCTACCGAAGGGCGGGGATGCCCTCCGCTTCCAGTTCGGAATCAGCCGTCGGAGGCGTTCGGCTGACTGCGGGAACGGCCTGTCCGCTCAATGTGTTCGGCTGAGATCGGAAATCAACCCAACACGAGCCGGACACGCGCCAGACGGCTCTTCCCCGTGCGGCCTTCCCCCTTACGCTCATGTTGCAGGCATGTAACGCCGCAGCGAGCGCGCCTTTTTTGCGCCAGACAGGTACAATGATGAACACTGTACCGTAGCGGAGCGCCCTCGCGCGCCGCAACCACGCGAAAGGGTTTCCCATGGCCGAGATCTCGTCCTCCCGTATCGTCATCACCGTCCTTGGCAAGAACCGCCCCGGCATCGTCGCCGGCGTCACCCGCGTTCTGGGCGAGGCCAACGTCGACATCCGCGACATCACGCAGTCCATTATCGAGGACATCTTCACCATGACCATGCTGGCCGATACCGCCGAGTCCAAGCTCGACTTCGCCGAGCTGCAGAAGGCGCTGGCCGAGGCCGGCGAGCTTTCGGGCGTCAACGTGTCCATCCAGCGCGAGGACGTCTTCAACTTTATGTACCGCCTGTAGCGAGCAAGCCGCTGGGGATAGCCTGACGCGCGCATGCCCATGCAAGTCACCCCGATGCGGCCCGGAGAGGAGCGCGCATGGCCTACGACGCCAAGAAAATCTATTACCGCTTCGATGACCACTTGAGCCGCCTGGTTCTGGATTACGAAGCAAGCCGCCAGATTTCGCCTGAGAGCGAAAGCCTCTACCACGGCCTGCCGACCGACCCTTATGACGAGGGCCTGTTTGTTGAGCACAATGTCAAGCGCGGCCTGCGCAATGCCGACGGCTCGGGCGTGGTCGCGGGCCTCACTCGCATCTCGGATGTGCACGGCTACAACAAGGTCGACGGAAAGGTCGTGCCCGATCAGGGCAAGCTCACGCTTCGCGGCTACAGCATCGAGGATCTGGTCAACAATGCCCAGGCCGAGAATCGCTACGGCTACGAGGAAGTCGCCTATCTGCTTATCACGGGTTCGCTGCCCAACAAGGAAGAGCTCGACGGCTTTTGCGAGCGCCTGGGCGCCTTTAGACATCTGAGCGACGAGTACGTCAAAGAGTTCCCTATGACCACGGTGTCGTCGAGCATCATGAACGTGCTCCAGCGCGCCGTGCTGCTG
>DYAA01000182.1 GCA_019419405.1 Collinsella sp.
CTCGACGGCGCGCTGCCTAACCTCGGGCGCATGCGTGCGAGTCCTTGTTGCTTCCGACATGCCTGCCACTTCTTAGCCTTAACCGTTAATCTGCTTTCTTACGTGCATGTTAGATAGTAGCATTTTGCTGTTTGCGCGTAACAGTTAATTGAAAATCGCACGGCGGCATCTGGGCATTTGCCATTAATTTGCAACAGTTCTTTAGGTTTTATTTACGCAGCTAGTTAGCTCGCGGCTCATTGACGGTGTTTTACCAACCAGATTGGTATCTTTTTGTTTGGCTGGTATGGTTTGTATAATTATTAACCCCTCTTCAGCCCGCACCTACATGTCAACTTTCCACTTACTTTCCAGCTTTCCACTTAACTTACCACCTAAGGTGGAAAGCTGGAAAGCTAGGTGGAAAGCTGGGGCAGCAGCAGGCCAGGAGAACAAGAAAAGGGGCGGCAACCGGGTGGTTGCCGCCCCTCGCGTGGCTAGTTGGTTTTCGTCTCATGGCGAATGCCGTCGGTGTTGATGCGCGCCAGCGTGTACGTCACGTAGTCGGAGTGCGAATAGCCATCAAGGTTGCTAACGTTAACCGGCGTGTCGTTGACACCGACGCCGGACATATGAGCCGTAAGCACCAAGCGGTAGTTGGCATAAGTTTGGTCCTTGCCCTCAACATTCGTATTCACCTTAACGCGGAAAGCATGCTTAAAGGCAAGGCTGTTGCCGTCGCGCGTGGCGAACGCGCCGCCAGCCCCCTTGCTATCAGTAAATACGTAGTTCTTGCCATCGGCGCTCAAAGAGCCGTTAGCCAACTTATCGCTACCGAGCACCGTAATGTAGCTTGAGATGTTGTCGACCGCATCATAACTGCCATCATCTTGGCGGCGCTTCTGCAAGCTCAGCGTGTACGTCACCGTGCTGGCATTGGAGATCATGGCCTCGGCACCCGCGAGCTTGGACAAATCATACGTTCCCACCAGAGCGATTTCGCCGTCGGCGGACTTGAGGTCATCGATGTTGATGCCCAGCTGCGACTTCTTTGAAGCCTCGAGCGCAATAGTCGAGGAGCCCACGTCCATGCGGTAGTATCCAGCTATGCCGTCGATGTATGCCGAGTTGCTACTGGTGCTGAGCGTTTCGGCATGCGTAGAGAGGTGCGCACGGTAGTTGGGCTTTGTGTACTTATCTGTGCCGCCATTCTGCGAAGCGATAATACCAGCCTGGCACGCAGGCTCCGTCATGGCGAGATTCGCCTCCATAGTGATGGTGAACTGGCTGTTATGGTTCTTAGCGATCTCGCGAATGCCAGAAAGATCAATTGCTCCAAAATTCGCGTCGGCCAGCGTCAATTTCATGTCCCCGCCATCCGCAGCCCATACAGCCGAAGCAGCGCAAGGATCTTCAGCGGTTGCCTCCCTCCATGTCCACTTCGTCTTGCCGTTCACGGTTGAGGCATGCGGGACGTAGTACTTGCCCCCCACTGTCACGTAGAACGAATACGTACCCTGGGTTCCAGTCGGGTAGCCATGCGCGCCCGCAGCACTGCCGTTCTTCCCGTAGTTCACGAGCGAAGAATCCAGCTGGTAGTACAGCGCGTCGGAGCTCGTGTATTGCTGGTTCGAGTCGAACTTCACGGTGTCGCTTACCTTCATGGTAAGCGGATAGGTGACATCGTGAAGCTCCATCCGTTTGATGCCGCCCTCGTTGTTATCGATGAGGCCGTGCGTGTAGTTGGATGTCACGCTGTAGGTCGAGGCCGTATTCTGGTGCCCATCCTCGGCAGCCTTGCCGTCGGCTGCTTTCTTGCCTCGCAGCAGGTAGTTGATGTGCTCGTTGAGGCTCGTGTCCACCGTAGTTGCGGTGTAGCCGTTGACACCCGCAGAGCCCGCCGGCGTGCGCACCGCCAAGTAGAAGTTCTCACTCTTGGGCTCTTCCTCGGCAACGGAGAGGGTGTAGAACGTGCCCGTCGTGTCGGAAGATGTACGTGCGCGGTAGTACGCACCGCCGACCTTGGCGCCGGCCGCCTTCTCGAGCTCGACCTGGCTCTTGCCTTTGACCTCGGCATCGGTGAGCTTGACCCAGGCACCGTCCTTGTCCTCCTTGTGCGTCACGCCCACGATTTCGCTCAGCCACGGCTCGACGTAGGCATTGTTGTCGGCATCCACAAAGTCGGTGAGCTTGACCGACGCCGCTCCTCCCGCGCCCACCGTGCAGTGATATTCACGGTTGTTATGAGCAGTGTCCACGAGCGTGAGCTGCGTGCCCTTGGGCAGCGTGGCGCCGAAGGTGATGCTCTTGTTGAGCGGGCCCATGGAGCCACCGGCTTCGAGCAGCGTGTTCCAGCCGTAAGCGACTGCCTCGCCCCGGGCGCTACCATAGGTCCAGGTAAGGTAGCCGGTCATGGTATCGCCGCTGCTCACAAGCACGTGATTGTCGTATTGAGTCGCAAAGTCGGCAGCCTTGAAGTTCGCGCCCTCGGAGTAGGTGGCGGTGAAGTCGATCTCGAGCATGCGCTTAACGATGATGGGCACCTGCACGCGGTAGCTCTGGCCGGCCTCGCTAAAAGTGACCGTGAGCAGCGTGAAGCGGCCCCGCTCGTTGTCCCAGTCGGTACTCGCGCGGAAAACCATGGAGCTCGTGCCGTTGTTGAGTACCTTGAGCGTGGGCGTTTGCGAGGCGGTTGCGTCCTTGACGAAGGCGCCGTTATCGGCAAGCGAGAAGACCTCAGCGGTGGCGGTCACGTGCTTGGCGCTGCCGTTGAGGCGGCGGGCATCGGAAAAGCCGCCGTTAGTCACGATGTTCAGATACTTCTCGACCGTCGTCGTGTCGTTGCCGGGAATCATGAGTACAGGGAAGTCGGTTGCAACCTTCTTGCCCGAAGTAACGTTGTTGGCGTTGAAAGTGCTCTTTGAGCTGTCCGCACTGTAGGTTTTCTTGTTTTGGTACGTGCCGTCATCATTGATGCCGCTGATGTTGGTGTAGGTGTAGCGGCCGGGAACGCGGGCACCCGCCTGGCTTTGGATGGTCACCGCGGTGTCAATGGCGGCACCGTCGCCAAACAGATAGCGATCAGTGGTGTCGCCGTTGGAGGCACGCACCGCCAGCGTGCTCACGGGGCTCGTGATCACGTACGGGCTTGCCGCCGTGGTAGCGGTATCGTCCGCACCGTAGAGCGTGATGCCCTTGCCGGGTACGGCGAGCTTGTCGTTGTAGTCTCCGAACGCGATGTAGGTTTTCTTGTTAACCGCAGCCGCATTGGTCGTGTAAACCATCGGCGGCAGGTCGCTCGTGGTCTTGCCGTCGCCAGGCTTTACGTCCACACCTGCTGCGGAGAGGCTGTACCGATTATCCCCTGTGTCAACCTCGCCCAAGAGCACGCCCTGCTTAGCGTCCTTTTTGTAGGTGTTGCCATCCATAAGCACGTTTACCAGATGGAACTGGCCACGTCCGTCGCCCGCAATGCCGCCGTTGGAGGTTCCGCTAAACGTGGTGTTGGATACCCTTGTGTTGGTGACGTTGATGACGTCGGAACCGTTGTGAATCGCACCGAGCAGACCACCGCTCCAGCTGCCCTTGATCGTAGCACCCTCAATCGCGATATTGTTGCAAGTTATACCATCGTTGCTGTAGAAGTAGCCAATCAGCCCACCTGAGCATTGGTTAGTGCCGGCAACGTCGATGTTCTCGACGCTGCAGCCCTCGAACCAGTACACGTTGGATCTATAGATGCTGGTCGTAACCTCGCCAATCAAGCCGCCCGCATTGCGGATGGTCGTGTTCTTTCCGGTCTCATCGCCGATGAGGGCATTCTTGCTGCCGTCTCCGCCATCAATGCGCACGTTGCTCATAGAAATAACTCCGCTATAGGCGCTTCCGAGCACACCGCCGGCGCCCATGCACGTATCGGTGTTCTCCCCGGTAGCAAGCACATTTACCCCAGAGATAACTGCCGTGCTGCTCGACGAGACCGCTACGGTGGTGCCGACGTTAGTGTTGACCGAGATATCGCTTGATTTGGCATAGCCGAGCACACCGCCCACGTAGGGCGTTGTCCCCGTGGCGGTTATGGTCGAGTTCGCGGCAACAGTCTTCTCGCTTACCCCTTTGGGTTGCGGTTGTCCACACGCCACACGCCGAGGCGACCGTACCCACGTAGCCGCCGACATACTTCTCACCCGTGACGTTGAGGCCAGTGTATGAGCAGTCATAGAGATACGCGGGGGCCTGCATGCCGGAGCCAAAATTGACCATATAGGTCATGTCGTTATCCGTCCTTCGGCTGGCGCAGCCCGAGCTACCAAGAAGCCCGCCCACGCTCTTGGCGCCCGACACGGTGCAGTTCTTCATCCGCACGTTGCGGTAGACACCGCACGTTCCGCCATCGTAGTTGGCCGTTGCGCCCGCCAAAAGGCCGGTGCCGATAAGGTCATTCGATGCCTGTCCCGGTTTGGCTTCGCCGTTGGTGTCGATATAGGTGAGCGATACGTTGCAGTTACTAAAGGTGAGGTCTTTGACTTGTGCGTCGCCGTTCGCGGTGACGCTGGGGGCGACATAGCTTGAGGTGAACATCACAGTACTGAACAGGCCGCCCACGCCCGAGACCTTATAGTCGTCATCGGCATATTCGACGACGCCGTAGGCGGTGTCTTCGGTACCCACCGTGATGGTGGCGCCGTTGCCGTCGATCGTGGCCACGTGCGGCGTGATGCGGTCGCGGTCGGTGGGCGCATCGTTCGAGTTGCAAGCATTGGAATAGTAACGACCACTGAGGCCCACGTATCCCGTGCCGTAGCCGGTCATATCGTAGGTGGCATTTTCCTTGAACTCCAGGCTCATGCCGATCGATCTCGACGCGCACACGTAGCCCGTTTGGTAGTTGGCAGCGTAGGACGCCACCAGGTAGGGCGAATTTACATCGTCATCATGGTCGAGCGGGCCGTGCCACCCCTGCTTGCCGGGGGCCTTCTGATCGTCGTTTTTGGCGATTTCGAAATCGCTGGCAGCACTCGCAGGCTTGCCCACGTTTGCGTAGTCAGCATTCCGCACCTTGCCATATTCCTTGTTGCCAAACAGGTAGCCGCATATCGCCGGGTCTTGCGAATCGCTGCCCCAGTAAGCCTTGGAACCGCGGAACACGCCATTATTGGAGTAGTTGGTATGTGCCGCGCCAGCACCCGCACCCGAGCTGATGATGGCCGAGAGCACCAAAAGGCCCTGGGCGTTTTCGACCGTGGTCACGGGCGCCTCGGCGTTAGTGCCGAGGTATTTCAAGTCGGTGCCCGTAGTGGTGACGCAGGGCGTCCCCTTATCTGTGAGTTCGTTGATCTTGTAGTTAGCGTCACCGTTGTCGACATTGCAGCCCTCTCTAAAGGCATAGCCATCGATCACACGACCAACGTAGGGGTTGTCGTACTGGTCATACTTTGCGGCATCTTCCTTAGAGGACTTGTACTTTTTGTTCTTTGTGCCGCCGCGCCACGATTCGCCCGTTTTGCGGAAAATCACGCCACCGCCCGCAATGGCACCGACGTAACCGCCGATAGGGACAAGATGACGCTTATCCCCGTCACCAGCAACCGTAAAGCCGTACGTCGACGAGCCGTTATTTGGGTTGTTTACGACCACGCCATCGATAATGTTATCGCCACCAAGGATGCAGCCGATAACGCCGCCGAAAAACGCCGTCGGGACGCCGTCCGCATCCTTCTCAGAATAAGTAATAGTCGCCTGCGCATTCACATAGTTGATGTTGAGATTGCGCACCACGCTGCCATAGCTATAGGGAATGAGACCGCGAAGCTCGCCCTTGTTATTTTCAATCTCAATTGACGCAGTTGACTTGCCTAGGTCGCCAACAATTACGCCACGGAACGGATTGGCCTTGTTGCCAAATCCGCCAAACGAGGCCGCATCGACGGTAATCTTATTGCCCTCAGGAGGCTCAATGCTGTAATACGCACTCTGCACATAGCGGTGCATGGTTTCGTCGCTCAACGTCTGCGAGGGATCGGTCGTTGCATCGCCGTTCTTCTTCTCCCATTTGTTATCAGCACCGTTCGCCTGCTTATAGACGTACACGACCTCGTTGTCGGTCCTCGCGCTGTCGATCTTCGTTTTGTTACGCCGCTCGCACAGTCTGGACTGATCGGCGGCAATAGTGACTTCCCAGCCATCCAACGCCACGCTGTTGTTGATGTAGTTAGCGATGGCGTTCATTTCCGTCGCGTCCGTAACGGCGTACGGATCGCTATACGTACCGCATCCCGTCATCAGGTTAGGGATGCGCTGGTTAACCTTGATTTCGTGATACTGGACGCCATCCTCGGTGGCTTTTCCCTTGTAAACATAAGGAAGATAGTCACCAAACCGAGGATTCTTGGCATCTGCCGGCTTTTTATCAACCGTCACCAAGCCATTAGGGGTGGCATAGGTTTCTTTATCGTAATACCAAAGCTGCTTGCCAGAGTATTCCTTGTCCTTGGCATCGATTTCGCTTCCATATGTCACCTTGCCCGCATCGGCATCGTCCTTAGTAAAGGTATAGTCCGCAGAGCCCGTGCTCGTGCTTCCGTAGCCAAAACTCTCCAGCAGGCTCGCATGGGTGAAGATCGTTTTGTTCCTTTGGCTGGGCAAGCTGATTTGCTCAAACTTCGCCGTCACCTGATCGGAATTTTTTCCCACGCCGAGTCTGCCGAAGAGCGAGGTTGCCGCCGTGGCCCCATTCGCGTAGTTACGGGTTGAAATATTCTTAGCGCTCAGGCTCACGCATGTCTGCATCTCGCTGATAAGCAGAGGAGCGTAACTGGTATTGTCATTCACACCGTCGACCGTCAAGCCGTCGAGTGTCAGCCCATCTATCTCGAGCTGCGCCACATTAGTCTCATTGATGGGCCCATAAATACAGCGGCACACAAGTGCACCGGACGAACTTCCCGCATCGTTCACAACAGAGCCCACGGTGCCTGCAAGCGTGACATTTTTAACCTTGAGGCTGCCCGTATGGGTTCCGATGAGAGCGCAGTGCATATTTTCGTGCTGCGTGGCTTCGCTATTCTTTTTGTTACCTTCTTGCTCAGCTTTAATGTCGGAATAATGGAACGTAATCGTTGCATTATTCACAGTAACCGTTGAGCCCTTCGCGGGGTCAGTAGGATAGAAACTGTATCCATCTAAATTGATTTCCACACCCGCGCTGTCGCTCGTGCCAATATTGTTTCCTTGGAAAATAGCCTGATTTCCCGGAATGATATAGTCCTGAATCGCGCTAGGAGCATACAGGTACGCGCACCAAAGCAGTAGGTACTCTGCGGAATCCATCCAACTGCTTGCGCTGCTATTTTTTTCGTTGTTGCCCACCTCCGCATATGCTTTGTCAAGATTGTAGTAATACCTCGTCCAGGCATTCGTTTTGTGGTTATTGCCGAAAGCCGACCGATTGTGATAGCTGTTGTCACTTCCCGGCTCTCCACTCATGTTGAGCTTGCCGCCATTGGCACCGTCATTGGTATGCAGCGAAACGACAGCGTTCCATTCGCCATCAATAAGCTTGCTGCCGGCTTCGTTGCCATAGGCAGGCTTAGTGCCATTGCCAACCCATTCATCAAACGAAGTATCACTGTCGTCGCTTTTGATTGCCGTGTTGTTGATTTTCACGCCATTGCCTGCAGCAGCATTGACCTTATATGCAGTATCCCAACTTGCCCTGTTCTCCAAGTACAAGCCGCTATAAGTTTCTACTCCATATGTTGAAGAATTCTCCGTCCTGCCACCTCGGCCGATGAGCAGGCCAAGCACCGCTGCCTTATCGGCATTAATGGTTGCGTTCGAAAGATCGATGGCGTAGTCGTTGACGATCCAGTGTCCACTAGCGGCGTATACGAGGCCGCCGACCTCGGTAGAGCTATTTGCGGTCACGGTCGTGTTGTTGGTAGTTTTGAGGGCGTAGGTGCTGTCGCTGGTATTCGCAGCATCGCCAATGGTGACGATGGCATTGCCCCAGCTGTAGCCCAGAAGACCACCGGCGCCGTTGAGCTTATCGCCGTTCTTGCCCACGGTCATAGCGAATTCACTAAAGCTAAGACCGGTAATGGTAACGTTCTTCTCGTTCGATCCCTGCACAATGCAGCCGATAAAGCCACCGACTTGGGCAATCTTGCCGCCGGCGCAATCGCCGGTTTTGATTTTGCCGCCGACTTCGAGGCGCGTAACATTGAATTTCGAGGTATAGTCGCCCACATAGCCGATGGCGCCGCCAATGCGCATATTGCCGTTAAGCGTTTGAGCTTTAGTGATGGTCGCCTGGGCCTTGCTGTTGCCCTCAAACGCAACCGTAGAAGCCGCCGACACGCTGCCCGCAATACCACCAATGTTCACTTCGTTGCTGAACGTATCATCACACGCGATATTCGTTTTGCACGTTACGCCAGACAATGACAGGTTGCCGACGATGGTACCTGCAAGCGACCCGGCATCGATAGCCGAACCGTTATCGAACTTCATGGAGCCAGCGATTGTGACGTTGGAGATGGTTGCGCCGTTGACGGCCGCGAACAAGCCCAAGCGACCGTGGCGGTAGATTTTGCCGTTGCCGTCGCTCGTGTCATTGCCGTCGAGCACAGCTTCACCACGCTTGCCGTACGGCTCGTCGACGGCAAGGTTAATTGTGCCGCCACCGTTCAACGTTCCCGAGAAAACTTGCGAGCCGTCTGCACGATCCTGCGTGAAACCCGTTAGGCCCGTGCCCTTGAGATCAATAGTGCCGTTCACCGTAATGGTCGAGGACTGCAAGCCGTTAAGGTTGTTTTCGGTAACGCCGTCAACCATCGAGTAGTAGCCGTTGGTTTGCCAGGTAATCGCCAGCTTTGCGAAATCGTCGATACTTGCCAGCGCAAATGCATCGCCAGTTTTTACGAGCTTAGAGCTAAAGTTCCACCGGTGCGCTTCGTTGATGGAGATGAGGTCCTCGCTCAACGGGTTGCCCAAGCGAATGACCTGGCCGTAGCTGTACACGTCATCGATCTTGACGGGCGTAGAGGGGCGCTTATATTGCCATTTCGTGATATCGCCTGCGGCGGCGCCACTATCGCTTCCGCTACCGGCGGCAAAAATCAGCGAGTTGAAGTTCTCATAAATCAGCTGCGCAGTGTGATCATTTTCTACGAAGGTGGCATCCGACAGGTCGGTGATACCGCTGAACTTGACGATGCCGAGCCACGACGACCCAACGACTCCGGCAAAGCCGCCGTTTGTGCCGCCGATGGTAGCGCCGCTGGCGGTTTTGACTTTCAGGCCGCGCACTTCTAGAACGTTGTTTGTGTCCACGACGCCCACGGCGCCGCCGTATTTGCCATTTGTACTGGCGTAGCCCGAGGTTGAGCATGTCACTGTTGCATCACTGATGACCACGGCGGACACGTTGGCACTCCCGCCGCCTTCGCCAAGGTAGCCTACTAGGCCGCCCGCGTAGGTGAGTTTGCCGTTGGAGCCCACGCCGAACGACACCGCAGTATCATCCTGCACCGTAAAGGCATGCAGCGCGTCGCCGTTCTTCTTCCCCCACAGCTTGCCCACCAAGCCGCCGTAGTTGCCGTGCTTGTTGTCGTCCTTGCCATTTTGCAGCGTGCTTGTATACGAACCGCCGTTGACGGCCACATCGCCGTTCGATATGTCGAGTACGCCGAACAGTCCGCCGGCGGAAGGGGCAGCGCTCGTGTTGGACACACTGAGCGCCACCCCCTTGCCAAAGTCGAAGATGCCGCTGTTGATGGTGAATGCGTCGGCAAACGAGGCGTCGCCGATAAGGCCACCTGCATACGTCCCGGCAGATGACGATCCAACCGCATACGCGGGCTTGATGGCAATGGCCTTGCCCGAGGCGTCTTTTCCGCTGTTATCCTTGCCCACGGTGAGCGTGAGCTTAGTCGCCTTACCGATAAGACCGCCCGCCGCGTTTTTACCTGCGGCGCTCAGCGCCGAGACATCGATGCCAGTTGGTAGGGCGACGGTGACACCCTCCTGCGCCTCGCCGATAAGGCCTCCTGCGTTGGCGCCATCGGCTGTCGCGTTGATGGTGGGCGTACCGTCGAGGTTGTCCGGCAGGGCGAGGCCCGCAAGCGTAAACGATGCTTTTTCGGCAAGGGTGTTCGCAAGCAAGCCCATGTTGCCTGCGCTCGATTGCATATCGACTGCCAGGGGGCTGTTCGCGCTTGTCGTGTAGGTGGCGTTAAGCGTGAGCGCGCCCGTGACCTCGCCCACAAGCGGCGAGGTGAGCTTGCAGATGTCCTTTTCGGTATCGCTCTTGGGCGTGCCCACGGTAACGGTGGCAGCAAGCGTCTTGTCCGCGCCCGTGACCTTTGCGGCCACGATGGGCTGGGCATCGGTACCCTTCCAGGTGAGCTTTACGGTGCTGTTGGCGTCGCTGAGCTCGATGTTGTTGAAGAGCGTCTTGTTGACGGTCAGGGTCCTGTCGCCGAGGTTGAGCGCGCCTTTGAAAGGGTAGGCATCGCTGCCGAAGCCCTGGAACGTGAGGCTACCCAGGCCGCCCACGATCTCCGCGCCGCACACGTCGAAGTCGATGCCGGTCGAGCCACCTTTGGAGATGTTCGCGTTCTGGTAGATGGCGGGATCGGTGTTGGAGATGGCGATAAGGTCGGCGTTGGACTCAAAGGTAATGGCCGTGACGGCGCCCGAGTCGTCAGTGATGACATCGCCGTCACCCAACTCGTGCCTGAGAGCCTCGACAGTAGTGATGGTGGGGTCGGTGTTTGCCTGATCAGCAGCATCCGCGTCCGCGTCATCCGCTTGTTCTTCGTCAGCAGCGCCCTCATCGGCAGCCGCATCGTCTTGGGACGCGTCGCCCTCCGCTGGAGCATCGCCGCTGGTGGTTCCATCGGTCGTGGAGTCCTGCGACTCGCCAGCGTTGGTAGAACCGTCGCCGCCCTCGGTGGCTCCCGCATCGGCGCCCGGAGTCGTTGCGGCATCATCAGATGCAGCCTGATCGGCATCTTGCAACGCACTGACCACGCCATCCTGTACGGAGCGCGCCGTGTTGCCCGCGGCGCGCGCGGCGGAGACGGATGCCTCCATAACGGCGTCGAGCTCTTGCGCGAACACCTCTGTGGAGGGCGCGAGCGCCTGGAAAATCATGATCGCAGTCAGGCATGCGGTTGTTATGCGCTTTGCCGTTCTCATCTGGTCCTACCTCGTCCTATCTCATGCCCCGTACGGGGTCTCAAAATCTATGCTTGCGGATTGCTTCGGCTAGCCCTACGCGGCCGAACACGAAACGCCAATGGCTTCCCAGCTGGTCGGCTTCGAATCACCCTTCCGGTAAAAGGTGATGATTTCCGAGCCAGGAGATGCATCGTATGTGATCGAGTTGCCGCTGACGGCTGCTTGCCCATTACCGTTCTTGTGATTCGCCTCAAAGAACGGATCGAGCTCGACCCCGTTTCCCCACGTGAGCTTTACCTTAGTCGTAACGCCCGTAACCGTCACACGATAGTTGTAGGCATCAAAAGCGTTGATGCCCAAGTTCTTATCGGTATCCGAATTCTTGTCGACCCACTCACCCGAAACGCCCGAAGCCGTCACCTCTGCACGTTCGGAAGGCGCAATCTTGGCGGCGAGCCATTTAAGGTTGGTGCCAGGGCTATTGGAGCCGACCTGGGCCTTAACGGTGAAGGATGCTTTGTTGAGGTCCGCCTTGGAAAACGTAACCTTATAGGCATACATGGTTGCCTTGTTGGCAGGGAAGGAAAGGCTGACCGTGTCGTCCGCCGCCAGCGTGGGCGTACCGCTAATGCTCCAAGTACCCGTCGTGCCCGTCGCCCTCACGCTCAGCGTCGCGTTGACGTCTTTGTCGTTAACCTTGTTCTTGTCGCCCAACAGATGGTTGTAAATGCGGAAGGTAAAGGAGCAAGTATCCCCACTCATGTCGGCAATGACGCTTCGAACGGCAATTTTCTCGTCATCCAGGCTCTCAGTCGTATAACCCGTGAGCATGTCCGAGGCAAACAGCGCCTGCGACGTGCCCGAAACGGCAACCGATTTAAGGAAGTCGCCCGCCAAAAAAGCCGTGTAGGTAAGGTAGGTTCCAGTCACAATCGCGACGACGCACAGCAGCACCGCAACCGCCCACAGGCGTTTGCGCACTTTGGAAGCAGGGGCAGCCGACTCCGCGCAGCAAGGCTCTGCCTTAGAATCATCTACCTGCGCAAAGTGCTTGCCAACAGGCCTCGCGATTTCATTTTGTTCATTCTCGCCTTTTCGCATCTGGCACCCCTCCCTTCCTGCTATTAGTTGCCGCTCGTGCCGCGAGCGATTAGGTAGACCATGTCGGTCTCTTTGACGTTTGAGACCGTCTTTCCGTTTACGGTCACAACGCCCGGATTCCATGTGCACTCAACAATAAAGTTGGTGGCATCGTTGGCTTTCGTGTCATTCCAACCGTCCAGATCGGCCTTTTGGAACGTGTGATAACGGTAGAGCGGACGGGCGTTTTTCTGGACGTCCTTATAAGTACCGTACGTTGGATCATTGCTGGCGAGCTCTTTAGCCAGGCCGTTTGTCTCATCCCTATTGATAAATTCGAACGAAATTAGTTTGCCCTTACTCCACGAATACGGATTGTTGAGTCCATCGAGACCGACCACATCGCCCGTCGTTGTCGGCGGGTCATTTACCGTCACGTGGTACACGTTGATTGTCAGCCCCGTGATATTCGTTGTGTTGGCAACCTGAAGCTCAAACGCCTGACCGCCGGCAGCGGGATCGCCATTGTCGCTCCGCACGCAAAACGCGCGCCGAACGGTCACGGTGCCGTTGGAGTTTTTCATATCACCCCGTGACTCGTCATACGAAATCTCGATGGGCTCGATGCTCGTCTGGTTGGGACCCATGATCTTGAGCTGCGTGGGCGTTTGGATCTTGCCCACCGTGGACAGACTTTTGCTGCCCACAAACCACGAGAGAGACAAGCCGATGATAAGAGCGATTGCCGCCAGCAATATCAGGACCGCAAGGGCCTGTGCGCGGTGGTTTTCTATCCAATTGCGGGCATCGCCGAGGCGCGTTTGCATGGTGCTCATGAGCTCACGCCCTCCTGAGCGCTAATTCTAAGTTGGATGTATTTGACCTTATTGCCGATCTGCTCGTCGGCATTGTTGTACAGCGCCGAGCAGATGGCGGTGTCGCTGAAGGACATGCTAGACGAAACCGCGGGGGCGTTGGCAGCACTTGTGCCGTTTGCCGCGCCATAGAAGTAGTTCGCTTTATGCTCGTTCATGTCCGCCTGCAGAGCGCCGTAGTCAGACTTTGCGTCGCCCGCCGCCGCAAACAGATTCTTGTAGTAATTCGTGTTGCCGGTAAGGACGAAGTTCTGAAAGTACTCCGGCCATACCCAGTACAGATTGATGGTGACGGGTTTGTTCGTTGGCTTGGTCACATCGCCGTTTTCGCAAAATGCTTTCCTGGGAATCTCGATCTTGCTATCAACCACGCGGCCCGAGTAATACCCGTTCTGGTCGCAGCTCGTAAAGAACAATACATGGCCCTTAACCAAGCCAAGGAGCGTCGCTGCCTCGGGCGCCAGCGTTCCCCCGTCCTCAACAACGCCAATGTCCGTGTCCTTAAGCTTAAGCAAGCGCGACAGATTGATCGTGACCCCGTCCAGGTTACTCACCAGCGGCTTCACCGTAAATGTAATCTTGCCGCGAGCACCCGGGTACAGAGAGCCCGCGGTCTCGTTGTTCAGGTTGGAGCCGAGCGTTACCGTCATGGCGTCGGTCGTATCCAGGCCATCGATGGCATGCTTTTCCTCGGGCGTGCGCTCGGAGCGCTCGTAATAGCCCACGTGTGCGCCGGACTCACCCTCGCCCGCGGCGGTCAGCGTGTACCGCCCCGCCTTCGCCCCGATCGTACTCCCCGTGGCGCTCACTCGGTTATTCGCGGCAAACCAGGCCAGGCATGCAAAGATGGCAACGATGGCGGCCAGCACAAACAGACCGCTCACCAGGAAATCCTTCCAGAAATCCTTGAGGGTCCGCACGTGCTCGTCGGCAGCTTGGCGGTACTCGGCCGCCGTCTTGTGCTGCTGGAGCTCGCTATGTCGGTCCATGCCACTCATCGCTTACGTTTGCCCTGCTTGCGGGCTTGCCATCCTTTTCCGCTCGGTCGCGTTTATCCGTTGTTCGCAGGTAGAGAATTCAGGCAGAATACAACACCGTACGATAAGGTAAAAGAATAGCATTGACCTGCGGTTCGCTCCACAACGCAAGCCTTAATGATGTCTTAAAAGTCAAACCCTTGGTGCAAGTGGTCAGGTCACTTCGCGCCAACATGGTGCTAACAAACCTGACCACTTGCACCAATCCCCTTGCATCAAATTCGGATTTTCGGGTGTCAGCGATTCGGATTATCATGTTCTAGGAGTTCGGATTTTCGGTCGCTCAAGATTCGGATTTTCTGAACCCGCTGGTCAGAGCACCCTCATTGGCAAAAAGACGGGGAGCACCGATAACGGCACTCCCCGCCCACTCAACCGTGCGCGCATTGTTCGCGCAACGGCTCGCACGTCCGTTCAAGCTTTGCCTCATCTTAACCTCATTTTGAGGTCAACGATAGCAATATTTCAGCGTTTGCCCAGTTGTTTGCTTGCCTCATCTTAACCTCATCTTTGCCTCATTTGAGGTGAAGATGAGGTTAGGGTGCGTTTAAGCTCGCCTGCCTCCTCGCACAAAAACCGGGGTGGGGCCTGCCGTTCTTGCAAGTCCCACCCCGGTCGATGGCCTGTGTGCGCCAGGACGCAGCCGGGCGAGGCGGATCCGTGCTACCGCCCCGCCTGGCCGCGATGTTCAACTACAGCTCGTTGGCCGCGTGATACGCCGTGCGAATGGCGCTCGCAATGTCGGCTGTGCGCTCGCCCGAGCAGTCGCCCACGCAGGTCACGGGCACCGTCACGCCATCCAGGTCAAACGCGTTGGCCTTGGAGCCCACGGCCATCACCACGTAATCGCAGGCGATCTTCACCGGCTCCTCGGGGCCGTCCTCGGTGGTGTGCACGGCCTCCACGCCCTCGTCGGTAACGGCGGTCAGGCGGGTCTTAACGTGCTGTTCCACGTTGTGGGCGGCGAAGTCGCTCATGATCAGCGGCAGAATGGTCTCGGACTCGCCCGCGGCAATCTTGTCGAGCATCTCGACGATCGCCACCTCGCAGCCGTGCTGCAGCAGGTACTCGGCAGTCTCGGTGCCCACCAGGCCACCGCCAATGACGGCGACGCGCCCGCTGAGCTCCACCTTGCCGGCCAGCACGTCCCAGCTCGAGACGACCTTGTCCGAGTCGGCACCCGGAACGGGGATGACCACGTCGTGTGCGCCCACGGCCACAATCGCGGCGTCGGCGGCGTTGAGATCCTCGGCCGTAGCGGCATGGTTGAGCTCGACCTTCACGCCCAGGCCGGGCAGAATCTTCTCGTAGTACTCGACCGAGCGCATGATCTCGTCCTTGCGCGGAGGCGCGGCTGCCAGCACAATCTGGCCGCCCAAGTGATCGCTCGCCTCATAGACGGTCACGTCGTAGCCGCGCTTGGCCGCCACGCGCGCGGCCTCCAAGCCGGCAATACCGCCGCCCACCACGGCGACCTTCTTGTCGCCCTCGCCCGGCTTGATGGCGATGGTCGCCTCGTCGCCGTTCTCGGCATTGAGCACGCACGAGATGTACTTGCGGTTTTGAATCGCGTCGACGCAGCCCTTGTTGCAATTGAGGCACTCGCGAATGGGCTCACCCGTGGCGGCCTTCAGCGCAATGTCGGGGTCGCACATGAGCGAGCGGCCGTACGCGATGATATCGGCCGAACCGTCTTCCAGAATCTTCTCGCCGGCCTCGACCGAAACAACACGGCCGACAGTGGCCACCGGCACGGAGACCAGGGCCTTGACGCGCTCGGCCACGGGCAGCGTCCAGTTGTAGGGCATGGCGCCCATGGGCGGAATGGTGTCGCCCATGTTGCCGGTATGGTTGGCCTGTGCAACCTGGATCATGTCGATGCCGGCGCCCTCGAGCAGCTTGGCAAACTCGCAGGCCTCATCGGGCTGCAGGCCGCCCTTGCCGCGCGGCGTGCCGTCGGGGTTCTCCATGATCACGGGGAGCTTGTACTCCACCATCAGCTGCGGCGCGGCTTCCTTAATGGCGGCGACAACCTCGAGCGCATAGCGAACGCGGTTCTCGAACGAGCCACCGTACTCGTCGGTGCGCTGGTTGAGGATGGCCGAGCACAGCGAACCCACCAGACGGTCGCCGTGAACCTCGATGGCGTCGATGCCGGCCTGCTGCGCGCGGGCGGCCGAGGCAGCGATGGCCTCCTTGATCTGGGTGAGCTGCTCTACGCTCGCCTCGTTCACAAAGTGCTGCATGTCGTGGTGCAGCTTGGCGTAGGCCTGCTTGCGGATCTCGTTGGACTCGGCCATCTTGGCGGCAAAGGTCTCCTCGTCGCCGGCGGCCTTGGCCTCCTGCGCAGCCTTGGCGGCGGCCATGGAACCCATGACCATGCGGCCGACGCCGGGCACGTCGTACTCGGGGTGGAACAGCTGCAGCGCGACCTTGGCGCCGTGCTTGTGAACGGCGTCGGCCAGCGCCTTAAACGTGGGGATCTGGGCGTCGGTCGCTAACTTGGGCGTGGGGCTTGCGGTCATAACAGGAGCAACGTCGCCGATGACGATGTAGCTCACGCCGCCACGGGCCAGGCGCTCGTAAAAAGCCAGGCTGCGCTCGCCAATGGAACCGTCGCGCTCCTCGTAGCCGGTGGTCAGCGGCGGGAACATAATGCGGTTTTTAAGCTCAAGGGGGCCAACCGTAATGGGCTGGAGCAGTTTGGATGCGGGTGCGGTCATGGACATTCCTCTCTTGTAGGCGCGGCGGCGATGTTGCCGCGTAGTTGTTTAGAGGATATGGCATGGGGGCACAGTGGCGCAACGGAAATCGGCAGACAGCAGGTAGCGGCAGGTGGATGGGGCGGGGCGGCCCGTCGGTTTGTCTCAATCCGTAACAGTTAGGCCCACTTTTGGCCTCCACCTGTTACAGATCGAGACAAACCAACCCGGCCCGCTAGAACATCTAAATCTGTAACAGCTACTCGGCAAAATCCATCCCTCGTGTTACAGAATTAGATAAACGGGGGCCGGCCGCCGAAAAATCTCGTTCTGTAACATCTATCGGCCAAAAACGGCCCCACGTGTTACAGATCAAGACATTCCCCTCGGCCCATCCTCAACAATCTCAATCCGTAACATCTAGGCCCGCTTTTGACCCCTACCCGTTACAGATTGAGATTTTGTTTGAGATTTGCCGAGGGACTATATCCACGCGTCATCGAAGCCACTGCGACAGAAGTGCGACATTACTGCGACAGAGGTGCGACATTACTGCGACAGAGGTGCGAAATAGATCGACCACCTTACCTTATCGTGTAGAACTGTTTTGGGTCGTTATGGGATGAGCCGTGCCATTCGAGCAGCCCGTCTTCCTCAATTAACTTACCAAGCACCCGGCTTGCTGTGCGGCGATTTCTCCCGATGTGCGCTGCAAGCTCCCTTGCTGTCACCCTTCCGTTCGCAAAGGCCAACCTGACGGCGGCGAGCTCATACTCCCCCAATGAGGCGATCACCTCCGGTGATACCTTGTCCTCGAGAGCCTCGCTTCTCCTTACGGTTCTGGCAACGATATTGTTCTCAAGCGTTAGCTGAACCCTTGCCCCATCAGGTTCCGTGTAGACCGGATCATTGAGCAGAGAGTTTTGCATCTCGGTATAAATGCGCTTGACGCCCTCGTTTAGCTCCCGAACCCAACCAAATTCAACCAGCGTGCGCGCGATGCGTGGGTTGCGCGAGTAACGAGTGGTCCTCATGTTGTCGAGCGTCACGATATTGGGAAGCGCGCCTGGACTGATGATTTCCAAACGGTCGTCGAACATCGAGACCCGGATGTAGTCGCCGCGGAACGAGTAGTCGCGATGTGTCACCGCGTTGACCAAGCCCTCGAACCAGGCGAACTCAGGATACTCAGGCACGGTCTGGAATTTCCCGTCGGGCCCCAGGAACTGAAATTCGCGGAGCATGCTCGAGATGAGTTCGTAGGCGTCTTGGATCACCTTAGGCAGCGGCCCACAGAAGCTTCGTTCTTTCGTGATGTTAAGACGCTCGCCCGTCTCCATTTTGACGCCGTCGTAGCGCAGGACACGGACTCGCGCCTGTGGCATCATCGCGGACGGATCCAGCGCGAATAGCAGGGCTCCAGCAACGGTCAGCTTTCCGTCACGCATAAAACGACGACTTCTAAGGACCTGCTCGTCGGAAACTTCGGTCCCAAGAATCCCTTTGTAGCGATCAAGCACTTCATGGTCCACGTCATCTAGGGAGGAATCCTCAACGAGCTCGTCCTCGAAGATTCTCTGCCCCTTATCGTACTCGAGGGCAAATACCTGTTCGCGGCTGAGCCTCACGCTCTTGTCGTCCTGCCGCAAGAAAACCTCGCCGTCGCTCACGCGAGCAACAGAGTGGTTGGTCGAGGCATCGATGTCCAAAACGAGAACGAAGTCCTCCTCGCCCGAAGAATTGACCACGGGGATTCGGTCTTTGCGGACAATAGGGGTTGGCGTGCAAGTCGTGAGCGCAGCGCGCTCGAATTTCTCAATGTCGCGCGCGCCGTTACGCTTGAAGCCCGTTACCTCACCATTATCCTCGATACCGATAACGAGCTTGCCTCCCGCCGAGTTGGCGAATGCACTAATATGCTTCGCAATCTCCTTGTCATCCTTGCGGGCGCTCTTTCGATCGAAGTACTGATTCTCCCTGAGAGTGGAAAATAGAATCACATCGTTTGTCGCGATGGGTTGCTGCATTGCCGCCTCCTTACATGGCTCCATAAAGAAGTGTAAGTCAAAGGCATCGTATAGACGGCCCCTACATAGCGGCCCCTTTATTGTTTTTAAGACGTCACTATTTCTAGTTAAGGATCGTTAAGGGTCGTCGCAGCTCCTTCCAATTGGAGTCTATCAATCGACAAGTCAATCCATCCGGCCCGCGATTATCGATAGCCCGTCCGCCTCACATAATAAAAAGAGTCAAGATTCACTCATAAAGGAGAGCAACAACAAAATCTCAATCTGTAACAGCTACTCGGCAAAATCCGTCCCTCGTGTTACAGATTTAGACAAACGGGGGCCGGCTGCCGGAAAATCTCGTTCTGTAACATCTATCGGCCAAAAACGGCCCCACGTGTTACAGATCAAGACATTCCCCTCGGCCCATCCTCAACAATCTAGATCTGTAACATCTAGACCCACTTTTGACCCCTACCTGTTACAGATCGAGACAAACCAATCTAGCCTGCCGAAACATCTCGATCTGTAACACCTAGCCGCCCAAATCGGGTCTAGATGTTACAGATCGAGATTTTGTTTGAGAGGCCGAGAATTGGACCGAAAACACGGTCCCGGGATAAGAAAAAAGCTCGCCGGCTAGGCCGACGAGCTGCAAGTTCTTGGTCGCGGGGGCAGGATTTGAACCTACGACCTCCGGGTTATGAGCCCGGCGAGCTACCAGACTGCTCCACCCCGCAATGTCTGGGCGCCTCATGTGCGCAAGAGAGTTATTACGCTCCCGCCTGCGCGATTGCAAGCCGGCTGCCCAAGGTTGTGAAGGTTGCTCCACATCCAGTCTTACCACGCGAACACTTTATCAAGTTTTCCAACCTCCACAGGCCCCCCGTACGAGCCGAGATTTATTGGCGCCTCGCTGCGCTCCGCATCGGCCATGAGCAACCAATCCTCGCCTTCTCCCGCGCTCGGGGCACGCACAGTAGCGCACCCGTCGGCTACGATCTCCGGCACGGGACCACATATATCACCGTTGCACGGGCTGTACCACCAGCACCATGCTGTCACCCAGCCCTCGGGCATCTGCAGGCACGCGGTGCCGCCGCTGGGCAAGTAAGCGAAAAGTCGCGCGCCATCTTCCGCACAACTCACCTGCACATGCGCAGCCAAATCATCCGTCTCAGGCGAAACCACGGCATGCGGACACGGAAGGGAGCCAACAACACCAGACTCATCGAGGAAGGCTCGCAGATAGCGCATCTGATTTGCTCCCTCGGCGTCGAGCGCTTCAAACCAATCCACGTGAAACATATCATTTCGTTCCTTCTCGGCAATGGAGCTCCACACCGAGCAGTGTCCATAGGTAACCCCAAACGCCCCGGCGAGCACCGACCAGTACGCTCGGCGTCGCACCATCCATGCCCCGTGACGTGGACCGGTCGGCGGCCAACTCGTGGGCATGTCCTCATACGCAGGCTCGCCATCCCAAACGGGACGCGCGGAACCAGGCTGTTCATCCTCCGCCTCGACAAGCTTCCAACTGCACACGCCTGGGCCATGACCCGACTGCAGCATGGTTAGCGCAAGCCATCGCTCGTCATCGCCCCAATAGGTAGAAGACGAGCAGTGATTTTGGTCTTCACAACTTGGATGATAGGCAAGGGGCAACCGGCGCCACGCCTCGCGGGGCGCATCAGCGGGCAGCGGGCTGCCGAGGACGCCCTCGGCAAGGCCCTCTGCCATACGCCGCCACACCGAACGGTAATCAACACCGCGGTGAACCGGCTGCCGGTCGCCGCCCAAACACCACACGATGTTCTTTCGTGAGGCATACCGCGCGCCAATCCACTTGCCAAAGTCGTAGGCGTTCTCGTCGGTCACCGTTATACCAAACGTGCCACCCATCCAGTTGTCGCCTGTCACCAACTGCCCCCACACAGGAAGCAGAAGCACGTGAAAGCCGTAGTGTTCAGCACGATCGAGCACCCAATCAAGATAGGAAAAATAGCGCTCATTGGGATGTTCGAGGTCACCGTTGATAAGTGCCGGCTCGCCCGCGGGTGAGCGCATGAGCACATCGCGCTCGGGGTCAAGGGCAACCATCTGCAGCACAGTAAAGCCCTGCTCTTTACGGCGACGCAGATAGTATTCCACGTCATCGGCTTTTATACGCTGCGGCAGCGTCCAAGCGGTGTCGGCTATCCATGTAAAGGGCGCGCCGTCCTCCGTCACAAGATACCTGCCGTTATCACTTACGCGCAGCGCCTGCATACGCCATCTCCCCTTTCCTTCGCAACACCGATATAGGCGCCGCGTGCCCATCTCCTTGCGCGAACGTATCTACATCCGCCCATTGAGCGTGCGAACCACATCCGCGTACACGCGCGCGCTTGGCTTTGCGATGCGGTCGTACGTACCGTCACGACGATCGACCTCATAAAGCCCCAGTCGACTGTCAAAAGCAGAAATCCACTCAAAGTTGTCCATAAGCGTCCAGTGGAAGTACCCCAGCACTGACAGCCCGCGCCGCACAAGCCCCGCAAGCGCGGGCAGCGATGCGCGGATGAAGTCGCAGCGCAGATGATCGTCCTCGGTAGAGATGCCATGCTCTGTAACCACGACTGGAAGGCCCGTGAGCTCGTGGATGTAGAGCACTGCACCCGCAAGCGAGCCGGGCTCCACCTGCGTGCCCATACCGTTGATGGGCTGGGTAGGATCGGGTGCGATGAGCCCTTCGTCGCCAAAGACCATGCGCTCGTAGTTCTGCACGCCGATGAAGTCATCCCCTTGAATGGCATCAACCCACTTGCCATAGCAGAGTTCGCGCTTACGCTCGCAAATTGCACGGCCGGCGGGTGTGGCCCAGTCGTCGTCCACTACTGAAAGCGAGAGTCCCACAGGGGTACCCGGCGCTACCTCACGCACCACCTCCACAGCACGGCGATGAGCGCGCGCCATAGCCTCGTCCATAGCGTCGAACTCGTCGATGTCCTGCACGTTGCCCGCACGGTAATGCGCAACGCCCGCCTTTGCCGCTGCGGCATGCAGCACCACCTGCTGGAAGGCAAACGCCTCGGGAGGCATCGCACCGTTGGCGAGGAGCTGGTTGAGGTTGGGCTCGTTAAGTGTCACCACCGCAGCGGCGCGGCCGCGGGCGAGCTCCATAACGCGCCGCACATGCGCCGCAAAGAGGTCGACAGCGTCGGGCGCGAGCCAACTACCCCGTTTGGCAAACCAATGAGGACAGGTAAAGTGGCAAAGCGTGAGCACCGGCTGAATACCGCGCGCCAGGCAACCATCCATCAGGCGGTCGTAGTGATCGAGGGCCGCCTGGTCGATGACGCCCTCCTCCTGCTCGATGCGACACCACTCAACGGAGAAGCGATACGCGTTGAGCCCCATCTCAGCAACACAGTTGAGGTCGTCCTCCCAACGCTCCCAGCTGCGGCAGGCGTCTCCCGCGGGCTCCTTAAAAACCGTCGGCTCCACATGCTCCAAGAAGGTGGTGTCGGCAGCCGCGTCGCCGCCGTCGGTCTGGTGGCCCGCCGTCGACACGCCCCAGAGGAAGTGGTCGGGTTTATTCATATTCATCCTTTCTCTATGGTACGCCACCGTTACAGCACGGGCGTCCGAAGCCAGATGGCGCCCCCGCTCTTAGCTGCGACTTGCGCAACATCCTAGTCCTCGCAGTAGTTTTCAAAATTCACCAACTGCACGTGTTTCTGTTCGATCCACTGCTCAAGCTCCTCACTCACCAGAAACGCCGTTTCCATGGGACGAATCAAGGTAAAGGACGAGTGGTCGAGCACATATTGATCCAGGTACCCCGGGTGGAATACGAGCATGCTGCAGGCGTGACGCGCAATGTCGGCCTCGTCGTCAAACAAGTACTTGCGCGGATCGTACAGGCCTCGATCATCGAGGTGATAGGGTTTTGCACACACCACACCCCACTTCTCACTCCAGACCGGATCCATGGGGTTGATATAGAAGAGCCCATTGCGCTCCGCGACGTTCTGAAGCGCCTGAAAAAACGTCGGGGAGAACACGGCATGGCCCTCAAAGTACGCCGGGTCGCGCCCGGTCAGCGCACGAAACCGATCGAGCTGCGCCTGTATTTCGCGCTCCGCTTCCTCGAGCACGATGGTGTCCTCCGTGCGCGCCCTGATGGTTCTGCTAGAACAGAACTCCCCGTGTTCATCCACGAGTGAGGGAATGGACGCGGGGTCAGAAACCGGCTTACCAAGACAGATGTTTGTATGTTGCCCCACGCTCACACCGCTTGCAGCAACGAGGTCGAAGCCGTGGGAGGCAGCAGGCATGTTGGGCATGAGCCCAACGCTCTTAATCGGTCCGCAAGAGATGGCTTTGGCGATACCGTAGTTGATGCCCTCGCTCATGCCCAGGTCGTCTGCCCTAAAAATGACCTTCATACCAAGCGCCTCCTTTACGCGCACAGCGAGAACAGACTCACTTTGCGCCATCGGTTGTACTCTGCCGTTTGCCACCCATGGTATAGGACGTCCCCGTCCGCTCAAGGACGGCTTTTTCCGCGCGCAATCCGGTAAATGAGGCAATTGAGCTGCTAGGCGCAGCGCTCGTATAGTATTTCTATCAACGATATCTGAATGCGGCGAAATGCCCCGATGCCCTAGGGGGCGACATGGATAGGGAGCTCCTCAATCTTCTTGAGCTCATCGAGCAGAGCGACTATTTAACGGCAGAACAACTTGCCCAACATATTCAAAAGAGCGAGAAGACGACGCGCACGCGCCTTAAGGCGATCCGGCAGAATCTTGCAGAAAGTGGCGCCGAGCTTGTCTCCAAGCCACGCCACGGATACCGCCTCGAGATTAACGACGCTGAGCGCTACCATGCCTGGCGACAGCGTAGCCTACAACGCATTGCCCGCCACACGCCTGAAACCGCCGAAGAGCGTCTTATGTATCTCGTAGAGCGCTTCATAAGCGGATCGTTCTTCAAGCTCGCGGACGAGTCGGAAGCCTTGTTTGTCTCTACCAAGACACTCTCGCAGGAAATTCGCCATGCAGAGTCTATCCTCACACGCTCCGGCCTCACGGTGGAGCGTGTCCCTGGATACGGGATGAGAGCCATCGGAGACGAATTTGCCTTCCGCAAGGCAATCATGCACTGCTTGCGATTCCATACGGTCGGTTTTGATGATTGCCGCAGCGTACAAGATCAAGCCGCGGCAATCATCGGAGACCTTGTCGTGCAGACCTTTGCTGCCGAAAACGTCGTAATGTCCGAGGCTGCCCTCGAAACATTCATTCTCTATCTCGTGGTGTCAAGCGCACGCTGCCACCGTGGCCACATCATAGAGGACGTCTCCGGGCGAAACACCTGGGAGGGCGCAGAGCATGACCGACATTGCGCGCACGTCGTTATAGAACAGCTGGAGGAACACGACATCCCGCTTGACGATACCGAAGGCGAGGTCCAGCTCATAGCCGCCTTCGTTGCCGGCGGTGTCGTGCGCCACGACGCATTCGGACTCGATGGGAACCTCGTTATCTCGGAGGATATCCAGCGTCTCATCGACCCTATGCTCGACGCCATCTACGATATGTACGGCGTCGACTTCAGCGATAATTTGCGTCTGCGCCTTATGCTGGGAAACCATCTCATTGCATTTGATATACGCATGCGCTATGGCATCGAAATCACAAACCCCCTGCTTGCAGAAACACGCCGCACCTACCCCTTCGCCCACGCACTGGCGCAGCAGGCGGCATTGCCACTCGCTGCTCACTACGGACGCCCCGTATCCGAGCACGAGATTGCCTACTTCACCATAATGTTTCAAATGGGACTCGTCATGCAGCGACGCATTCCTCATAAGAGCCGTGTGCTCCTGGTTTGTGCGACGGGTAAATCGAGCTCGCGCTTTTTTGCTTATCAGTTTGAAGAAGCATTCGGCGATTACATCAGCGAGCTCACCGTCTGCAGCGTCTTTGAGCTCAACGACATCGACCTCAATACATTCGACTACATCTTCTCGTCCGTCCCCATTGACCGAGCGGTTCCCAAGCCCATCATGCAGGTGAACAGCTTCCTTGAGGCGCGCGATATGAACCGCGTACGTCGTAGACTTGAACTGGGGGATAGCTCATATCTACGCCGGTTCTACCGGCCAGAGTTCTTTTTCACGGGCCTCACGTCGCGGCGTCGAGACGACGCGCTCGCCGAACTCTGCGAACTCGTCCGACAAGTGCGACCCCTACCGGACAACTTCCTCAGCTCCTTGTTGGAGCGTGAGAAACATGGAAGCACCGATTTTGGTAACCTGGCAGCTCTGCCTCATCCCGTAGAGGTGCTTCCCGACGAGAACCTCGTCGTCGTGGGTGTCCTCAAGCGCCCCATCCGTTGGAAAACCAATGACGTCCAACTCATCATCCTTACGTCGATCTGCGACTCAACCGCAGACGAGACCCAACGATTCTATCAGACGACCGCACGGCTTCTTACCGACGAGAAGCGGGTACGCCGCATCGTAGAGGGTGGCAACTACGAAACCCTCATGCGCGCCCTGTGCGGCTAGAAGGAAGGGGTGCGCATGGCGTTACCAGCTGATTTTCTATGGGGAGCCGCTTTGGCGGCAAATCAATGTGAGGGGGCCTATCAAGAAGACGGCAAGGGTCTCTCGGTTGCCGATGTGATGACCGCCGGCGCGGTCGATACGCCTCGACGTATAACGACCGACGTTGAGGCAGGGGTCTACTACCCGAGCCACGACGGCGTGGATTTCTACCATCGCTACAAGGAAGACATAGCGCTCTTTGCCCAGATGGGACTCAAGGTCCTGCGCCTCTCCATCGCATGGAGCCGCATCTTCCCCGAAGGTGACGAGATCGAGCCCAACGAGCGCGGCCTCGCTTTCTACCGTAGCGTATTTGCCGAGCTTAAGCGCTACAACATAGAACCTGTTGTTACGCTTTCGCATTACGAGATGCCACTTGGCCTCGTGAGAAAGTACGGGGGTTGGCGCGATAGGCGTCTCGTGGACTTCTTCGCGAGGTACTGTGATGTATGCTTCCGGGAGTTCGGCGATACTGTGCGCTATTGGCTCACGTTCAACGAGATCAACGTTGCCGAGTACAATCCGTGGTCGCCCACCGGCATCAATAAGCGACCGGGAGACAAGGGCTATTGGCCCACCATCTATCAGGCGGCCTACCACCAATTTGTCGCAAGCGCTAAGGCGGTCATCCGAGCGCATGAGATCGATCCCGGCCTCAAGGTCGGTTGCATGACACTCGCGGGCATTGTGTATCCAAAAACCTGCCACCCGCTCGACGCGAAGGCGGCAGACGATTTCCAAAACGATATGCTCGCCTTTGCGGATGTGCAGGTGCGCGGCTATCTCCCCTCCTTCTTATGCAAGGCCATGGGGCGACGCGGGGTTACCCTTGCGCGCGAGGCGGGAGATGACGAGATTCTCCGCGCCGGTACGGTAGACTTCGTTGGCTTTAGTTACTACTCATCGATGGTGCAAAGCGGCACCGAAGCCGACGCCGAAAAGACAGGCGGCAACATGGTGAGCGGCGTGAAGAACCCCTACCTCGAAACGAGCGCTTGGGGTTGGCAGCTCGACCCCATGGGCCTGCGTCTGACACTCCGCCTGCTTTACAACCGCTACCAAAAGCCGCTCTTTGTGGTAGAAAATGGCCTCGGCGCAGCAGACGAGGTGGTAGATGGGCGCGTTGATGACGACTATCGCATCGCCTACCTTCGCGCGCACATAGCTGCCATGATCGACGCGGTCGATGAGGACGGTGTGGACCTGATGGGGTACACGCCCTGGAGCGCGCTCGACCTCGTCTCCGCCGGCACGGGAGAGATGAAGAAGCGCTACGGCTTCATCTATGCCGACCGGGACAACGAGGGCGCTGGCACGCTTGAGCGCATTCCTAAAAAGTCATTCTTCTGGTATAGCGACGTCATCGCATCGAATGGTACGAACCTGTAATTCGCCAATCAGTCACACGGCTGTTTATGTCACATGGACAAGCGAGCGCAACGCTGCCTTGTTGCGCTCGCGCAACAACAGAAAGGATATTGCACCATGACTCCCGATGAAGAACTGCAAGTTTTTAAGCTCATCAGCACGGCAGGCACTGCAAAGAGCGCCTACATGGAGGCCATCAAGCACGCGAAAGATGGCCGAGCAGATAAGTCTCCCGCCCTCATTGCAGATGGCGATGCAAACTATCTGGAAAGCCACGGCGTTCATCTGGAAATGATCTCCTCCGCAGCTCAGGGAGTCAATGCCCCGGCATCGCTTATTCAAGTTCATGCAGAGGATCAGCTCATGGCGACCGAGGTCACCAAGGCTTTTGCACGCGAGCTGGTTGACCTGTACCGCATGATCGACGCCATGCAGAACCGTATCGATGAACTGGAGAAGAAGGTCAACGCAGCGTAAATCTTGTGCGCCATAACCGGCTAGAGATAATCGGCAACGCCAAGTACAGGGCCCCGGGCATTCAGCCCGGGGCCCTTCTTGTGGGGAGGCGTCGTCCTTGTGGTGGAGGTGTCGTCCGCACCGTCCAATCCATACGGCGCTACGAATCGAGCCCGCGCAATACGCGGCGTCGGTATACAAAACGAGGTGGGCAGCGCTTCTGCAGCACCGCCCACCTCGCAAAACAAACGCGGCAATATGAAGGGGACTTGTTACTATGCCACCTGTGCTTCCTGCTCCGCCTTGAGCCTGGGGGCGTCCATCGCCTTGATAAACGGAATCCAAATCAAGATATCGATGATGAGAAACACGACCTCAGCGATGGCGATGCTGATACCACCGGAAAGCATGCCAGTGATGACCACCGGGATGTTGAACGGCAGAATGCCGACGCATTTTGCCACAATACCCAGGGACTGCAGTGCGTACATTCCAATGACATTGACAAGAGGCGTCACGATAAACGGAATAGCAGCCACGGGGTTCAGCACAATGGGGAGGCCGAAAATAATCGGCTCGTTGATGCCAAAGAAACCGGGCGCCAGCGCCACCTTGCCGACCGTACGCAGCTGAGCGGAACGGGCGACCAAAAGGATGGCAATGGGAACGGCGGGGTAGGCAATTGCGATGGTCGTAATGTAATTGAAGTTCATACCGATGATGTTGGGGAGAGCCTCGCCAGCAGCGTAGGCGGCCTGGTTGGCACCATCGAGCATCATGAAGAGCGGACCGATGAGGCTCGTGATAAAGCCGGGATGAACGCCGAAGCACCACAGCAGGCACATGATCACGCTAATGAGAACAACGGAAGCGATGTTGCCGCCAATCAGACCCTGGATGGGCATCTGGATGAGAGCGTAGAAACAGCTGAACGCGTCGCCCCAGGGAGTCAGCGCAAAGATCATGCGCACCACGATAGCGCACAGCGCAATGGCAAACGCGGGAATGAGCGAAACGAAACTGTTGGACACAAAGTCGGGCGTGCCAGTGGGCATCTTAATAACAATGTTCTTAGAAACAATAAGGTGGAAGAGCTTCGTTGCAAGGAACGCAATAACGATGCCCAAGATCATGCCTTTAGTGCCCAGATAGTCAAAAGCAAGCGACGTCACACCATCTTCTGAAGTCAACGTAGGCATCAGCGCAACATAGACAACAAGGGCGAGCACACCGGCGGCAGGAGCCTTAACCCCGATGTTCTCACCGTACGAGCGCGCAACACCGTAGGTGAAGAACAGGCCGAGCATGTTGGTGGTTGCGTTCACCACGGCAGAAAGCGCCACATTGACGCCGCTCGTTGTAAGGAACTCCTGATAAGCCGGAATGGGAATGCCCGAGAACAAGCTTGCGAACGATCCGACGATGATGATGGGGAACATCGACATGATGCCCGACGAAATCGCCTGGAGAATCGTATTTTTGCTGACAGCGTTACCCCAAGAAGAAATCTTGGCAATGATACCGTTCATGGATGCCATGTGCGACGCGCCTCCTAGTTCTCACCCATAAGGGATTTGGCCTGGGCAAGCGCAGCGTTGCCATCCATCGTGCCGTACGCCACCATGTCAATGACGGCAACCGGCACGCCCGGGCATGCCGCGCGAACTTCATCGGCTTGGAACTGAATCTGAGGGCCCAGCAAAATGCAGTCGGCATCCGAGGCGACTTCTGCCGCCTTATCAGTGGAGTAAGCGGCAATGGCGCACTCGAGGCCCTCGGCGGCGGCATCCTTCATCTTCTGAACCATGAGGCTCGTAGACATGCCGGAATTGCACAAGAGGATAATCTTCTTCATCGGCTTCCCCTTCTCGTTATCGTTATCGTGGAACCGTTCGAAGTGCATGCGAAGCTTCGATGACACCACTATATGAGAGGAAGTACGGCCACTCCATAGCCGTTCTTGCCACGTTCGAATCCGGCAAGGGTGGGTAGGCCCCTTTAGCGCTTGAGCTTTTCCTCGCGGGCGACGAGGGCCTGCTTGAGCGCACCGAGGTCGCGCTCGGTGCGCTTGGCGCGGCGCGACAGAACAAACGCGTAAACCGCAAGTGCGAGCCAAATGCCCACATAGGCAGCTATAACAAAAGGAGCGGCCGGGAGAACTCTTCGAACGGCACGCCGGTCCAGTCCCTGCCCTCGAAGAAGTCGCACTTGAGCGTGCCGAAGAACCCCTCGGCACGCGCGTTGTCGGGGCTCCGGGCCCTCCTCGACATCGAGCGCCTGACCCCGGGCCCGCACGCCTCGCGCCACTCGCGCCCCATGTAGACGGCGCCGCCGTCGTAGCGCTTGCATTGAATCGCCCACCATTCCCCCGCCTCCGCGGTCTAGGCCATGAGGTCGATTCCGTTGTCTTGGGTGTCGTGGACGGGACAATCGTCCCATTCGAGTGCCTAGGCTATCGTCCCGACACGGGAAAGAACAGCGCGTAGAAGGAGTCGTTCTTGAGATAGCAAACGCAGGCCGCCTCGCACTTGTCGCCCTTCTCCTTGGTCGTTGCCGACCCATTGACGATAGGATCAAGGGCATCGTAGACGGTCTTGATATAGCGACTCCTTTGTTGTTATTCAGACGTCACTATTTTAGCTAAGGACCGCCGGAACTCTTTCTAATTGGAGCTTATCGGTCGACAAGTCAAGCCGCCCGGCCCGCGATTATCAATGGTTTATATGCTTCACATAATAAACTGCCACAGGATTCACCCGCAATTCACCCGCAAAGTAAACCAATAAAGAAAAAGCTCGGAAGCAATTATGCTTCCGAGCTGCAAGTTCTTGGTCGCGGGGGCAGGATTTGAACCTACGACCTCCGGGTTATGAGCCCGGCGAGCTACCAGACTGCTCCACCCCGCAATGTCTGGGCGCCTCATGTGCGCAAGAAAGAATATTACGCGGGAGTTCGGTAAACGGCAAGGAAAATCTCGTAGAGCATAATTCCTTCATATTTAAACCCCTCAGCCCCTATCACCGTAAACGAATCGCGGCCGAGCGCCGTCGACGGCGCGTATACAATGGTGCGCGTCCTTTTATGCCAACACTGGGAGTAGACATGCTGCTCGCTATCGATATGGGAAACACGCAGACGGCCATGGGCCTGTTCGACGGAGACGAGCTGGTGCAGTCGTGGCGCATGCCCACCGACCGCTCCTATACCGCCGACGAGATCCACGTGCGCCTGATGGGTTTCTTTAAGATGTACGGCCTCTCGCTCGATGCGGTTGACGCGATCGCCTTTGCGGGCGTGGTGCCGCAGCTCTCGCGCGAGTGGCACGCCGTGGCCGACCGCATTGCCGCAGACGCCATCGTCATCGGGCCGCAGACGGCCGCCGTGACCAAGCTGCGCGCGGCGCGTCCCCAAGCCGTAGGCGCCGATCGCGTCGCTAACGCCGTTGCAGCCGAAACTTTCTACGGCGCGCCGGCAATCGTGGTGGACTTTGGCACCGCGACCAATATCGACGTCATCGATGAGGACGGTTATTACATTGGCGGAGCGATCGCGCCGGGCATCCGCATCTCCATGGACGCGCTTGCCGCCCGTGCCGCCAAGCTCGCCAGCGTGCCGCTCGAGGCGCCCGAGCATGCCATCGGCCGCGATACCGAGGAGTGCATCAAGGTCGGCGCCGTGGTGGGCGCTGCTGCCATGGCCGAGGGCCTGGTCGAGCGCATGAAGCGCGAGCTGGGCCGCGAGGATGCCACCGTTATCGCCACGGGCGGTCTCGCCGGCATCGTCGCCGATTCGACCGATGCCTTCGACGTGGTCGACGGACAGCTCACCATCAAGGGCATCTGCGAAATCTACCGCCGCATGCAGGAGCTGGGGTAAGGCAGGGGCTTAAGTCGAGCACGGGCGCGAGCGGCGGACTAAGCAATGCATCGGTCCTATTCCTCAAAAACGAAATTTTTTCAGTTTTGAGGAATAGGCTTTCTGCTACGCCTCGCCGCACAACCACCTCGCCAGGTCCACGATCTGCACTCCGTCGCGATCCGTGGCCTCGTGATGCGTGCGGGCGAGAATCATCTTGGGATACGCATCGCCAATGCTCAGCAGTGGCGAAATCTCGCGTTCAAATGTCTTATCCGAGCTGATGTCGTCGCTCACCTGAATGTAGAGTTTCTCGCTCCGCTTGATTGCTACAAAGTCTATTTCCTTTTTATAGAGCACGCCGACGTATACCTCGTATCCGCGACGCAGCAGCTCGATTGCCACCATGTTCTCGTATACGCGTCCCCAATCCATATCACGTGTACCAAGAAGCGCATATTTAAACGCATGGTCCGCCAGATAGTACTTCTCGCCGCTCTTAAGGTATTTTTTGCCGCGAATGTCGTACCGACGAACTTTATAGAAGGCAAACGCATCGCACAGGTACCCCATGTACGTGCCGACCGTCTTGTTCGTAATCTTTAACCCATCCGCATTTAATGCATCAGTAATGTTGCGTGCCGACGTAATGTTGGAAACGTTGTCCATCATGTAATCGGCAATGCGCAGCAGCGCCGATTCGTTTCTCACGTTATGCCGCTGCACGATATCTCTCACAATGAGCGTCTTGAAGACGTTGGAGAGATATTGATAGCGCTGCTCCTGCAGTGGATAAGGGTAAGAGCCGGACATACCGCCGGTTCTCGCGTACTCATCGAAGTCGCGGTCGACCTCGCCCTCGTCGCCATAGAGACGATACTCCTCAAACGAGAATGGGAAAACCTCGATCTCGAACGTACGCCCCGTAAAGAGCGTCGACAGATCGCTCGACAGCAAAAAGGCATTCGATCCGGTAATGAATATGTCGTACTGCTCGGATGCGTGAAGGCTATTGATCGCACGCTCAAAACCGTCGCACATCTGAACTTCATCGATAAGCAGAAAGTTTTGTTTGCCGGACACTCGATGCTCTTTTACATAGGCGAGCAGCGCGTGATACTCGAGCAGGTTCTCGAACTCATCGAGGTTGTAGTTGATATGGATGACATTCGAATTGGACAGATGTGCCTCCACGTAATCGCGGAGGGCCTCGAGCAATTTTGATTTACCGCTACGACGGATGCCCGTGATGACCTTGATGTCCGGCACGCCAATAAGACTCGTCAACGTGTCCATATATGACGTTCTATTGATGAGTTTCATCGGGGCCTCCTCACGGTCTTTTATCGCTATTCCTCAAAACTGAAAAATTTTCAGTTTTGAGGAATAGGCTCTATAGCGAATATACCTCGCGAAAGGCCGAGCCACCTTAATCCTATTCCTCAAAAACGAAAATTTTTCAGTTTTGAGGAATAGGGCGCTGGCAACCCATTCCCCAGATAGGCGAAACCCTCCCCGGCACAGGCCGAGGAGGGTCTTGTTGTCATGTCTATCTTTGGGCGCGAACGCCCCGCGTTACAGCCCGCGAATCCGTACGGCCTCGGGCGGAAACTCCTGCTCGCCGGCATCGGTCTTGATGGTCGCGCGGCCCCAGATGTCCAGGCCCGCAAACACACCGACCGCAAGCGGCAAACCGTTGGGCGACACCGCCGCAACCTGACGACCCAGCAGCGGCACCATATCGAAGTACTCACCCAGCACCGGAGCCAGCGGGCCGGCAGCGCCCTGTGGTGTGTTGGCGGCAACCGCCCAGGTGTCCACGCGGGTCAGCACGGCGGTGGCCAATGCCTCGACCAGCACCTCGTCGGCCATATCCACGCCAAGCTCGCCCAGCGCCGCACGTTCAATATCAACCGTCACCGCGGCAAACATGCCCGCAGCACCGGCACCGCCGTTCACGGCAACACGCGCGAGCGACGTCTCAAACGCAGGCGCACCGCACACGATATTGCTCGGCCACTCAATGCCCACCTTGCCGGCAAGGCCCAACCCCGGCGTCGAAGCCGTGCCCACGAGCGCGTCCATCATGCCCATCGCGGCCACAAACGGCAGGCCGTGGAAGGCGTGCATGTTCACATCGGGGCGCACAACCAGCGAAAACGTCAGCGAAGCATCGCCCGCGCTCCACGCGCACCAGCCCGCGGACACGCCCTCGCGGCCCGCGTCACGCGCCGCGTCGAGCTCGGTGCCGGCGGCAACAGCATTCATCTCGATCATCTACATGCGCCCCAATTCGCCCACGATATGGCCCACGCGGTCCTCGGGCTCCTTGACCTCGACGCCGTTGTAGCGGAAGAACCGCGCCGGATCGTGCATCAGATCCTCGAGCGGCACCAGCACAAAGTCGCGCTCGCCGATCAGCGGATGCGGCAGGCGCAGCTTTTTGCCCCCGTGGGTCTCGCCGTCCATCCACAGCAGATCCAGGTCGATGGTGCGCGGGCCGTTGGCCTTGGCCTTTTTGGAGCGGTCGCGCCCCAGCTCGGCCTCGATCTTCATGAGCTCGTCGAGCAGCACCAGCGGCGCCAGCTCGGTCTTAATCTCGATGACGGCGTTGGCAAACGCGTCCTGGCGCGTCTCGTAGGCCGGCTCGCTCTCGTAGATCTTGGAGGAGTTGGACACGCAGGTGAGTGGAATCTCGGCGATCATGTCGCGTGCGGCGCGGATGTTGTCACAGCGATGCCCCAGGTTGGAGCCCACGGCCACAAACGCGCGGCGCGGCTGCGGCTTGGCAACCGCCCAGTAGCCGTTCAGGAACTGCGCAAAGCCCGCGGCGTCGTGCACGCGCACGATGTTGGCACCGGCCTGGATGGCGCCCAGGCACACGCCAAACGTAGCGGCATCGCGCTCGGCGGCCTCGGTCACGCCCGAGACGGCGCCCACAAAGCGCTTGCGCGATACGGCGCACATGAGCGGATAGCCCAGTGACGCCATCTTGGCAGTCTCGCGCTGGATGACGATGTCCTCGTTGGCCGTCTTGCCAAAGCCCGGACCGGGATCGATGCAGATGCGGTCACGCGACACGCCGGCGTGGATGAGCGCGCGGGCCTGGTCGGACAGAAAGCCCATGACGCGGCGCATGATGGGCGCCGAATCGGGCAGGGTGAAGCGGCGGAGCTGCGAGGTGGGCACGTAGGCTTCCTCGCGGCGGGCGCTGCGGCGCATCATGGCGGCCAGGCGGTCATTGGGCTCCGATGCGGCCTCGGTGGCCTCGGGCGCGGGCGCGACGGTCTCGGCAGCAGCAGCCTGCTCGGCGGCCGGCGTCTCCTGCTCGCTTGCAGGCTCGGTCGCGGACTCAGGTTCGCCAAACGGCAACGAGGGCTGCACCACGCCGCCCGGAAGCTTGGCCTCCGGCTTAGGCTCGCCCAGCAACTTGCCGCGACGGCGACGGGCCGGCTTCTCGGCCTCGCGCGCGGCCTCGGCAGCCGCTTCGCGTGCCTTCTCGGCAACAAACGCCGCTGCCGAGGTATCGAGCTGCACCGTTGCGTGCGTGCGCGCGGGCGCGGCGACCTCGCCGGCATGCATCACGATGACGCCGCAGGTGCTCGTCTTAACAAACTCGACCATCTTGGGGTCGGTGAAGCCGGTCACGTCGTTGACGATCGAGGCGCCGCAGCGCACGGCCG
>DYAA01000183.1 GCA_019419405.1 Collinsella sp.
TTTCCACCAGCTCACGCGGCAGCTTCTCTGCCACCGTCTCGAGCGCCTGACGTGCCAGCTCCGCCGGCGGTACCTGCGGCACACGAGGTTCCGCCCCGCACGCCGTCGCGACAGAAAGCCCTGCCAAGCCCCCTACGACGAGGGGCACAGTGATCTCCATTCGTCCACCTCCTCTTGTGTGAGCGTCCCCGACCGCAGGCCTTCTGCGATAAACGGCGGCTCGCGGTCAAGCGTCCAGGTGCGCTCGGCGGCATCGAACGTCACATAGCGCTCGAGCTCTACGCCGCCCGATGCGGCGCGTCGCACCCCCGAATACGAGGAGACGAAGCGCCTGCCATCGGCGTGGCGCTCGGACATCACGATACCGTCGAGTGCCATGGCAATCTGCTCCTCGATGAGCTCGCTCGGCAGATCGATGCCATAACGTGCAAGCAACGTCAGACGCACCACGGTCTCCTGTTCTGAACCCGCATGAAGCGTGGTGAGCGACCCGTCGTGGCCCGTGTTCATGGCCTGCAACATGTCGCAGCACTCGGCACCGCGCACCTCGCCCACCACGATGCGGTCGGGGCGCATGCGCAGGGCATTAGTCACCAGGTCGCGGATCGTCACCGCGCCCTCGCCCTCAATTGAAGCCTCGCGCGCCTCTAGGCGCACCACGTGCGGATGATGCGCAAACTTGAGCTCGGCAGAGTCCTCGATCGTCACGATGCGCTCGCCGGTGGAAATCTCACATGACAACGCGTTGAGCAGGGTGGTCTTACCAGATCCCGTGCCTCCCGCAACCGCCAGGTCCTGTCGCAGCGACACCGCACACGACAGCAGCTGCGCATACCAAAGCGGCAGCGATCCCAACCCCACGAGCTCGTCCAGCGAGCAGATACGGTCCGAGAACTTTCGGATGGTGAGAATCGGTCCGTCAATCGCCACAGGCGGAATCACCGCGTTGACGCGATAGCCCGTTTTGAGGCGGGCGTTGACGATGGGGCTGCGCTCGTCGATACGGCGGCCAAGTGGCGAGATAATGCGGTCGATAAGCACACGGATCTGCTCATCATCCTCAAACGCATGCTCGATGGGGTACAAGACGCCGCCGCGTTCAAAGAAAGCCGAGCGGCAGCCGTTGATCATGATCTCGGTAACGGTGTCGTCCTCGATGAGCGGCTGCAACGGCCCCAAGCCCACCACGTCATCCAAAATCTCGTCGATGATGGTCTCGCGCTCGGGCGTCGCGAGATCGGTCGGCTCCTCAACATTGAGCGCCGCCTCCACCGCAGGACGCAATTCCGAGCGGGCAAGTGCCGGGTCGATATAGGCGCTGATACGCGCCACTTCGTCGTAACCCATGCGGTCCATCACGGCGCGCTTGGTGCGTCGTTTCACCGCGCGGCGACGCCCCGCATCTACAGGCGTTGCCGCCGCTGCAGCGCCGGCAGCCTTAATCCTCGTTTGCAGGCTCATCGCTGATCACCCTCGCGCGACCAGGGAAGGCGGATACGCGGGCGTTCGGTACGCGTTGCACGGTCGGCGACCATATCGCTCCAAGGGCCGACGGCGCACCCCAGTTCCACGAGCATCTCGCGCGTGGCCTCGCGCATGCTGGTCGCAAAAGCGCTGGTCTGCCCCACCGCCTCGTCAGCGCGCCCAAACGCCATGAGCGCGGCGAGATCCTGCCCGCCATCGGCGATACGAATCTTGGAGCTCAACGCACAGGCAATCTCAAAGCGCATGGCGACGTCCTCGTCTGCCCCGCGCGCACCGAACCGGTTGAACACGGCGCTCATGCGCGTGCGCGGTACACCTACTCGACTTGCCAGTTCGATGACGCGCGACGCCGATGTCGCGGACGACACCGCAGCATCGCCAACGACCAGGCAACGGTCGCTCGCCGCCACCGCAGCCGCCACGGCGTCGCCCCAAAAGACCGAGGTATCGATAAAGACCACGTCGGATTCGCGACGCAGGACATCAAGCAGTAGCTCCACCGGACGTGCCATGAGCTCGGCTTGCTCGGGCGCCGCGACGGGACCCCAGAGCGTAACGCCCGGCGCCACGCGCATCGATGTGGCTACGATATCCGGCTCGGTGAGCGCGCCCGCCGCCGATGGCTCGATAAGTGTCGCCATATCGCGCGGAGCATCGACGCCTAACAAGTCGTAAAGGTTTCCAAACATCAGGTCCAGGTCGAGCACGGCGGCACGCAAGCCCAACAGCGACGATGTGTGTGCCATGGTGGCAACGATCGTCGACTTGCCGCAACCGCCCGAACCCGAAATGGCGCAGATGACCGGAGCTCGATGCGGCGAAGCGGCAGCGTCTGCCGGCGGCATCGGAGGCGGCGGGGCGGGCGTCGGTGACAGCGTCCCCGTCTCCCCCGCCGCAACCACGTGCTGCGTCCAAGCCGGCATGGCTGCTTGTTCGGTCTGCGAGGCAGGCTCGTTCTGCGCAATCTGCTCATGCTGCATCAGCGACAACTCGCCGCACCCGGCAAAGCCCTCAACTTCATCGAGTTCATCCGCCAGATTCACGCCGTGCACGTATCCCATATCTACAGCCGGGGAATCGCCAGCATGCTGCGCCGGCCCTCCAGCGTCATCGTATACAAGGGGGTTCCGGGGGCGCCGACCATGCTCGGCTTCCGCTTTTCCATAATCATCAACACGCGGGCCTCTTGTAGCGCGAGGCGCCCCGGGTTCCCTATCAACAAAAGCATCGGGCTCAATCGTCATGCTCCGATCGGAATCAACCGCTCCCTCGCCCGCGCGCCCGTTGCCGCATATACTGTGTGCAGCGATGACCTCGGTCGCCCCCGCGCGAAACAGCCCCTCGATATCCGACGGATCGAGCGCTTCTATCAACACGACCACGCGACTCACGCGGCCTTCGGCCGTCAGGCGCGCAACAGTCTTGCGCAAATCTTCGGTATCAAACAGAGACGCCGCGATGATGGCAGCCCCGCGGCGCGACGGAAACGCCCGCGCCATGGAAACCAGCCCGTCCAGGTCACCCACGCGAAGCACCTGTGCACCCACATCACGGCCCTCGACTTCCCGCTGCAACAGCCCGTAATCGCCGCACGCGCAGCACGCAAGCCAGATCGCCTTCATCACTCGTCGCCTCCGCTCTTTTTGCCGCGCGCCGTGGCGGGAATCGTCAAGCTGACCGTTCCCTTGCCCGAGGCTCCCAGCAGTTCCTTGACGTCTTCGGGGTCAGCCGCCAGCGTCACCCATTCGATCTTGCCCTCGCGCGTGGCACCGGAATCCTCGCTGGTATCGATCACGTACGCACCGCACAGCCGATCGGTCACGCCGTCTTTTTGCACATACACATCCACGTAGCTGCCCACGCCCGCAGCACCGCCGACCGAGTGCTCGGCATCGACCGCCACCGAAACGGCGACCTTGCCCTTAGGCACCTCGAGCTTGTGGCTCTCGGCCTTGGTGTAGACATTGCAGATCACGGCGTTTTTGGGAATACGCGAAGTCGTCACGTCGCCGCGCACCTGGCGCAGCTCGGTCGCCGCGTCACGCGGCAGCAGGCTCGTCAGCCATTCCTGGGTTATGACATTGGTCTCATCGAGGGTCTCGCCCACATCGATATCGCGCGCCGCGACGCATACCTCGACGCGATCGCCACCGTACTTGGCCAAGGTCTCAGCCTGGACCTGTTCGGCTCGTGAGCGGATCGACGAGCCGTAAGCCATGCAGAGCAGCGCAGCGAGCACGCCCGCGACCAGACTGATGGCGATGCGCTTGCTCTTGTTCACGGCCGCTCCTCTCATGGCAGTGCCGGGCGAATGCCCGTACCACCATTGTCTGGACGGTCAGAGCGCAAAGCGGCGCAATCGCGATCTTGGTTTTCGATGTCAAACCAATCGCTGACCAAAAGCTGACCTGCCCGTCAAGCTCGTGGCAAGGTTTTGGTCAGCACGTCAGCAAACTGCATGTTTCGAGGCTTTTCCGCAGCAAAAAAGCCGTCTCCCGAACAGTTGGGAGACGGCTGTCATAGGAAAAATCAATTACAGATGGACATCGGGATCGAGCATTTGAGCGCTCACGCGCATGGATGACGCCAGGTTTTGGAACGTTTCCAGACGCAGGCTGTCAATCTGCCCGGCGTCCTCGGCCTCGCGAACGGCGCAACCCGGCTCATGGGTATGCGTGCAATCGCCAAACCGGCACGCGCGCGATGCCTCGACAATCTCGGGGAAGGCGCGGGCCAGCCCCCGCTCGTGACCCACGAGCGGTAGGCTGCGCAGACCCGGGGCATCGGCGATCACGCCGGCGTCGCCCGGCAGCGCCACCATCACGCGCGCGACGGTAGTGTGACGGCCCTGGTCGTCGCGTTCGCGCACACCGCCGGTCGCCAACGTATCGTGGCCCAGCAGTGCATTGAGCAGCGTCGACTTGCCGGCACCCGACTCGCCCAGAATCATGGCGCAGCTCCCGACAGGCACGCAGGCACGGACCTCGTCCAGGCCGCGGCCCTCGGCAGAGGACGTCACGATCACGCGCACGTCCGGACCCACCAGGCGGCGCACGCGATCCAGATCGCGCTCGAGCTCCCCGGCATCGCAGCGGTCAGCTTTGGTGAGTACCACCACCGGTTCGGCATCGCAGTCGAGCGCCAACACCAGCGAGCGCGCCACGCGGTCGAGCAGCACCTCGCCGGCACCGAGCGCCTGCACGATTAGCACGCTATCCACGTTGGAGCAGAGCACCTGGCGCTCTCCGCGGGCATGGCCGCGCCAACGCTCAAAGCTCGTACGGCGCGGCAGCACGCACTCAATCACGCCCATATCGTGCCCGGGAGCGCGGCGCACCGCCACACGATCGCCCACGGCAGGCAGCAGGACCTCGTCCCCACCGCGCGACTTGGCAAATCCCACGGCATGCTCGGCGCGGAAGGTATCGTCGGCAGTCGCCACCAGTGGAAACCCGCGATCCAAGCGCACCGCGGCGCCAAGCTGCATCTGCTCGGGCTCCTCGACATGCGCGCAGAAATCATCAAAGGCAGCCTGCTGGGCTTCATCGACCGGCAGGTCATCAAACGCCGGAACGTCCCGCAGCGCGTCAAGCCCCGGTACACTCGCCAGCAACTCCTCAGCAGATGCAGGGGGTTCGGTCGCGAGCTTCCGACGACGATCACGCTTAGCCCGCGCCCCCGTCGTCTTTTTCTTCGCCTTAGCCTTAGCCTTGCCCACAAACGCCTCCCAGCACAAAACCACACAACTGAGCAGGTATTTTAACGCATTGTTCCGTCCGACTTACCAAATGCTGCGGCGTACTCGTCATCATCCATCCAATCGATGATGTCGCCGGGCTTGCAATGAAGCGCCTCGCACATTGCTTGAAGTGTAGAAAAGCGGATCCCCTTGAGTCTTCCCGTTTTAATTCGAGACAGATTAACAGGCGATATTCCAATGATTTCGGCAAGTTCCTGCGACGAGATTTTACGGTCCGCCATCACGCGGTCAAGACGCATAACAATCGGCACCGTGCCACCCCCTAGAGAATCTCGTCTGCATCTTCCTGCAATACCCTACCGTATTCAAAGACCCCCGCCAACGCAAAGAAAACGAGTCCGTAAGAAAGCGATTGAAAATCAAACTCGGGAAACACGGGCTCAGCCGTTCCAAGAACATTGCTGTATGGCAATTGAATCGTCGGCCATATGATGCTGATGACGGCTTTTACCGACATCAGGAGGCCAGCCGCGACCAAAATCCTGGTCTGCCACTTACCAAAAGGACGACCCTCATGCCTGACTTTCGCCGTCAGAATCGTAAACAGAAGAAACGTTGCAGCGTCGCAAAGCGTGCTAACCATAAACAAGAGCAGAAATCCGCCGCTCACCGCAGAGATACCCTCGATGAGCAACAGGTTCGCAAGATGAACGAACAACACCACGCAACATAGCGCTTGAACCGCCAGGGCGATACAGAAGATTGTCAGAAAACTCGTCGTCAACCGCAGATGTATATCGCGATCTTTCATTTCTCCTCCTTTTTTCCTTATTTCCCTGCGTTCATTGTACTTTTCAATCCAACCGCTCTCGCTCAAAACCATTTACCGGCAAATCGATACCGTTCATTTTAAAGAATCTTTATTTAATGTTTTATATAAATTAATTTAACTTTATAGAGTTTGGAGGACCCATGAGAAAGCAAACCGTCCTTATCCTTATCTTATCGCTGTCCCTTTTCGCCCTCTTCTCGTCAGTACGAACCAATTCCGATCCAATCAATATCTCATTGCCCGAATTTCGATCGAAATTAAGCAAAGGCGAATCTTTTATCGTGCAAATTGAGCTGGAGGGCTGCCCGGCCTGTGAAGAACTCCGTGCGGCAGAGCGCTCGCTTTCGCCGAGTCTCAAGAACGACATCGAGATCCTCGTTGTCCCTAAGAGCCAAAAGGAAGTTGATAGGGAAACACTTAAGGCGCTTCTGCCGTCATTCGAGTTTTATCCTTCAATTTTTGCCATCTCTGAAGGAAAGATAGCGTCCGAGTTCGACCTTTCCACGCTTGATTCGTTTGAAATGCGTTTCACGGATTGGAGGCTGAATCTGAACAACACAGCAATGTCAAGCTAAATGTCAGGAGGATACACATGCTACGCAACGTTCCCGTAAGCCGTAAGTCATTCATCGCAAGCGCAGTTGCGCTTTGCTCAATTGCCATTTCACCAAAGCAATCTAAGGCGCAACCTCTTGAAGTAGAGTTCCCTTCTGCCGAAGAGTACATTGAAGCTGTCAATGAGTCCGGCACAGGATGGACGACATACGCACTAGATGAAAACGGAGATGTCCAAATTATCGATCGATTCCAGACCCTGTCTTTGGATGATTTAGCAACTGCCACACGCGGCGCTAAAGAATGGATCGTCAAAATTGCCATTTTTATTGGAAAAGAACTCATCGGCTATGTAACGGGGCTTGTAATCGACGGACTGATTAAGAAGATCATAAGCAAAACCGGAGGTACTTGGCCTGAGTATGCAGCAAAGCAACTCCTTGGACACCCCGTACCCGCAGGCAACGCGTACCGTCTACCTTGCAGCGTCTATCCCCCCAACTCCGGAGAATACATTCGTTGTATAAATAGTTAGGATACGGCTATGTTGCCAGTCATCATTGCCCCCGTAATTGGTGTATGGGGCATCCAGTATTTCCTCAACAAGAAGTGGCTCTGGGGCATTGGGTGCATAGCGATAACATTAATATGCTATTTCCTTAGCCTCATTGTCAAAGCATGCTGGCCGAGCGCCATCTCTTTTGGAATTGCTCTTCTCAGCTCGGTCCAGCTATATGGAAGCAAAAAGGGTTTGTCCTTCTTTAATGCCCTGATATCGGCTCCGCTACCTCTGCAAATCTACTGGGGAATTATGGCCGTCATCGTTCTCTTTATGCCTCAAATCCCCTTCAGCGACGTTCCCGGCTTCTCCTAACGCGTCGCCGATTCAACCCCATACAATCCAGTTCACAAAAAGAGTCGGTCGAGCAAATGCTCTAAAAAAGAGCTGGCCGGGCAAAGCCCGACCAGCTCACATACTTTCCCTCAGCCCTTTTCATCCGCACGGGCGAAAAGCCAGCAAGGATACCGCAGGGCCCGCCCGCCGGGAGGGGTTTCCTAAGGGCACATCCCGCAGCCGCAAAGCGGCGAGGACGTGCCCGTGGAAACCCCGCAGGCGGTCGGGCCCGGACAGGTACGTTACTCTTTCTCCACAGCGCGCATGATCGCCTTGTAGATCTCCATCAGCGGGATAATCAGGAAGGCAAGGCCCAGCGCGGCGATAACGCCCTTGAGCTCGAGCGTCACGGGGCCAAAGAACATCTCGGCAAGCGTCGGCTGCACGGTTACGATCACCGTCAGCACAAGTGCCAGCGCGGCGGAGGCCCACAGCCACTTGTTCTGCTTCTTCATCTTAAACAGCGACGTGCGACGGCTGCGCATGTTAAAGCAGTGGAAGATCTCGACCATGTTGAGCGTGATGAAGGCCATCATCACGCCTTCCTCGTCGGCGGCGCCGGCGATCATATCGGCGATGTGGATGTAGCCCATGTCAAAGTAGACGCCCACAAAGAAGCTCGCCAGCACCAGCACGGTGATGATCAGGCCCTGAACCACGCAGTCCAGACCCATATGTCCGGCAAAGACGCCGTCCTTGGCGTTGCGCGGCTTGCGCTTCATGATGTCGCCCTCGGCATCCTCCATGCCCAGCGCGAGCGCGGGGAAGCAGTCGGTAACCAGGTTCACCCACAGCAGCTGCACCGGCTGGAAGATGGTAAAGCCGATGAGCGTGGCGATGAACACCGAGAACACCTCGGCAAGGTTAGCCGAAAGCAGGAACTGGATGACCTTGCGGATGTTGTCGTAGATGCGGCGACCCTCTTCGCAGGCGCCGATGATGGTGGCAAAGTTGTCGTCGGCGAGTACCATGTCGGCAACGTTCTTAGTGACGTCGGTACCGGTGATACCCATGCCAACGCCAATGTCGGCGCGTTTGATGGACGGGGCGTCGTTGACGCCGTCGCCCGTCATGGCGACGATCTGGTCGCGCGACTTCCAAGCCTCGACGATGCGGGTCTTGTGCTCGGGCTGAACGCGGGCGTACACGCCGTAGTCCTCGATGTGCGCGTCGAGCTCCTCATCGCTCATGCGATCGAGGTCGGCACCGGTGATGGCCTGGCTGCGATCGGCGACGATGCCCAGCTGCTTGGCGATGGCCACGGCGGTGTCAATGTGGTCGCCCGTGATCATGACGGTGCGAATACCGGCGTCGTGCGCCTCGCGGATAGCGTCGGCCACCTCGGGACGGACCGGGTCGATCATGCCGGACAGGCCGCAGAAGACCAGGTCGTGCTCGAGCGCAGCAGGGCTGCAGTCGGCCGGGACCTCGGTGTAGGTGCGGCTTGCCAGCGCCAGTACGCGCAGGGCCTCGTCGGCCATGGCCTTGTTGGCGGCCACGAGCTCGGCACGACGCTCCTCGGTCAGCGGGACGACCTTATCGCCCTCGTAGATGTGGGTGCACAGGCCGATCACCACGTCGGGCGCGCCCTTGGTGTACTGCTCATACTCGCCGTCCAGGGTCTCGACGACCACGGACATCATCTTACGACCCGAGTCGAACGGGGCCTCGCCCACACGCGGATGCTCGGCAGTCAGGCCAGTAAGACCAGCCTTGCCGGCATCGTTGACGAGCGCGCACTCGGTCGGCTCGCCCACGGCCTCGCCCAGCTCCTCGTCCCACTGAGCATCGGAGCACAGCGCCATACCTGCCAGGAACTTCTCCTTGGGCGCAGCGAGCTCGTGCTTGACGACGGTCATCTTGTTCTGGGTGAGGGTACCGGTCTTGTCGGAGCAGATGGTCTGTGTGCAGCCAAGAGTCTCGACGGCGGAAAGCTTACGGATAATCGCCTGGCGCTTGGCCATCTTGGTCACGCCGAGCGAAAGTACGATGGTCACGACGGCGACCAGGCCCTCGGGGATGGCGGCAACGGCGAGCGAGACGGCGACCATAAAGGTATCGAGCAAGGCGGTCGGGTCGGTAAGGACGTTGCCCACGCCGTGGCGGAGAATGTCAACGCCAAAGATCACGACGCAGATGACGATCACCATGATGGTGAGGATGCGGCTAAGCTCGGCGAGCTTCACCTGCAGCGGCGTGAGCTCCTCCTTGGCCTCGGCCAGGGCGCCGGCAATCTTGCCCATCTCGGTGTTCATGCCGGTGCCGACCACGACGGCGCGACCGCGGCCGTACACGACGGTGGAGCCCATGTAGCACATGTTCTTACGGTCGCCGAGCGGCACGTCGTCGATGCCTGCGGCGAGCTCAATCACGTTGGCGTGCTTCTCGACCGGCACGGACTCGCCGGTGAGCGCGGCCTCTTCGATCTTCATCGTGGCGCTCTCGAGCACGCGGCAGTCGGCCGGGACGGAGTCGCCCGCCTCGAGCATGATCACGTCGCCGGGCACGAGCTCGGCGCTCGGCAGTTGCACGAGCTTGCCGTCGCGCAGAACCTTGGACTGCGCCGCACTCATCTCCTGCAGGGCCTCGAGGGCCTCCTCGCTCTTGGCTTCCTGGACCACGCCCAGCACCGAGTTGACGATAACGACGAACATGATGATGGCGACATCGGCAAAGTCGGGCTCGCCCTTGACCATGCCCGTGAGCGCGCTGATGACGGCGGCTACGATCAGCATGATGACCATGGGATCGGCCATCTGCTCAAAGAAGCGCTTCCACAGCGGTGTCTTCTCGGCTTCCTCGAGCTTGTTAGGGCCTGTCTTGGCGAGGCGCGACGACGCCTCACCGTTGCTCAGGCCGAGGTTCTCATCGACACCTTGGTCGCTGAGCACCTCCGCCGCGGCGGACAGGTATTCCTTTTGCATATAGAGTCCCCTCCTGGGATTCGGGCCACTCAGCAGATTGATGCCCGATCATAATTCCCAGGAGAAGGGCAAGGGCTCATCAAGGCTACCGTGCTGAGCGGCAGTTGATAGTGGAGCTATGGTACCCCAAAGCGACGCGTCTAGCCAAAACAATCCATTTGGAAATGCGGTCCGCACGCAACGGTGCAGACCGTGTGATGCTCAACATTGATAAAACGTTTTTTCTTCGGCACATCGTCAAACTGACATATCGCCCAGATAGCAGCGGTTGGAGCGGTTGGTAAAGTTTTTTCATATACCGTTTATTCCGCAAAAAATGAACTTCTAATTCGGCATACGGTCGATTTTATGGGGTATTCGGTCGGCATTTCGTTATAATCAACACGGTTTTATTTCTTATGGTTTATCTATCAGCGCAAGACGATGTCAGATGGAGGTCTGAATGTACAAGCGCACTAAGATTGTATGCACCATGGGTCCCGCCTGCGATAGCGACGAGACCATCCGCGAGATGATCAAGGCGGGCATGAACGTCGCCCGTTTTAACTTCTCGCACGGCTCTTACGACGAGCACCACGGTCGCATCGAGCGCGTCCGTCGTATTTCCAAGGAGCTCGGTATGCCCGTCGGCATCCTGCTCGACACCAAGGGCCCCGAGGTCCGCACCGGCCTTCTGGTCGACGGCAAGAAGGTTGCCGTCAAGACCGGCGACAAGATCGTCGTCACCGCTCAGCCCACGACCGAGGATTTCCACGGCACCGCTGAGCACATCTCCCTCGACTACCTGGCTCTGCCCTCCGAGGTCGAGAAGGGCTCCCTCATCCTGATCGACGACGGCCTGGTTGCCCTCGAGGTCGAGTCCGTCGACGGCCAGGACATGACCTGCGTCGTCAAGAACGACGGCCTGATCGGCGAGCGCAAGGGCGTCAACATGCCCAACGTCAACATCTCGCTGCCCGCCATCACCGAGCGCGATCGTCAGGACATCCTCTTTGGCCTGACCGAGAACATCGACTACATCGCCGCTTCCTTCATCCGTGACGGCGAGTCCGTCCGCGGCATCCGCGAGCTTTGCCGCGAGAACGGCGGCGAGCACGTGACGATCTTCCCGAAGATCGAGTGCGCCTTGGGCGTCGAGAACTTCGACGAGATTCTCGAGGCTTCCGACGGCATCATGGTCGCCCGTGGCGACCTGGGCATCGAGATCAAGCCCGAGCTCGTTCCGCACATCCAGAAGGAGATCATCGCCAAGTGCAACGCGGCCTACAAGCCCGTTATCACCGCTACGCAGATGCTCGACTCCATGCAGCAGAACCCGCGCCCGACGCGCGCCGAGGTTGCCGACGTTGCTAACGCCATTTATGACGGCACCGACGCCGTCATGCTGTCCGGCGAGTCCGCTGCCGGTAAGTACCCGGTCGAGGCCGTCAAGATGCAGGCCAGCATTGCTCTCGAGACCGAGAAGTACCTCCCGGCCCACGCTCCGCTCGAGGTTCCGGCCGATGCTCACGGCACCCGCGTCGTCAACAACGTTGTGGGTATGTCCGCTGTGAACATGGCCACCACCGTTGGCGCCAAGTGCATCACCGTGCCGACGACCACCGGTCGTACCGCTCGCCTGATCTCGCACTTCCGTCCCAACATGCCGATCTGCGCGTTCTCCCGCCACGAGTGGGCCGTCCAGCAGATGATCATGTACTGGGGCGTTATCCCGCACCAGGCCGAGATTACCCAGGGTACCGTCAACGGCACGATCGTCAAGGCAATCGAGACCGCTAAGGAGCTCGGCTACGTCGAGGCCGGCGACCTGACCGTCGCCACCGCCGGCGATCCCCGCATGAGCGTCCAGCTCGAGGACAAGGTCTCCTCGACCAACGTCGCTTACGTCGCTCAGGTGCGCTAAATCGCACTTGCAAGCATATTTGCATTGCAAAGGGCCCGGAAGGCATTGCCTTCCGGGCCCTTTTTCTGTGCGCAAATACCTCTTACACGGTATGACACGCAACCAGCTACTTATGGCATGCTACGAAATGTGCAGCTCGTTTGCCGTGTTTACACCCTGCGGCGGGAGCTGTTGGTCGATTGGGATGAGCTGTTCGCCGTCAAGCCGGCCAGCTAGCAGCTAGCGATCAGGGGTAGCACGGGCGCGCTGGGCAATGCGACGCGGGCGGCAAAGCCCGCTTCGGTTAACTCGACGACCTCGGTAAACGTTGCGTCAAAGAACGCTTCGGTCAGCAGGCGGTACGGCGGGTGATCCGGCTCGCCGGGGTTTTCGCGCACGATCTCGTGCATGACGCCAATGGTTTTGAGCACATACTCTTGCGGGATCGAATACTGGCCAAACTGGGCTGCCGCGGTATAGAGACGATCGGTCGCACGCGGGATGGAAACGATGCCGAGGGTTTTGCCAAACCAGTCAAAGTCGCCCTGCTTCTTGATGCGGAACTCCTCACACGGCTTGCCGCCATGCGCCTCGAGGTACTGGTTTACGCGGGTGTTCCACACGGTGTCGGCCACCAGATGCGACCAAACACCCAACGTCAAATCGAGTAACGACTGTGCCACATTCTCGGGCGCGAGCGAAAGCTCGTCAGCAGCGGGACCAGCGATCAGCTCCGCATCCCTATAGCGTTGCGGATAATGCACCCGATTGAGTCGCTCGCGTTCCTCGACAATCGACGTCGCCGCAGCCGGCGCACCTATCGGCATGCCCTTGAGCAGCGGCGCCACATAAGTGTCCCAAAACTCCTGCTCACGCGGCTTGGGGATAGGCTCGGGCTTGGCAAAATGCGTAATACGATACGGGATGGGATCGGCAATGCCGGGAACCATATAGCCCACAAAAATGTCCGGAACCACGCTGCCAAACAAAAAGGCATTGCGGTCGCGCACCTTATCGGCAAGCGTGCCAGCACGCGCCAGCAGTCGTTCCGTCTGAGCGATATGAATATTCCAACTTGGCATAGCTACCCCCGTAAAAACCCGGATAACTATACCATTCGCAGCGGGCCACGCACGCGGCCGCACCCCTACTATCCGGCAACTATTCCGCGGCGGCGCTCTCGGTTCCATACGATGGCACGGGCGCCTCGACCACGTGATGATATCGGTCGATATAGATGGCGCGGGCACCCAGGCGTCGTACCAAATCCTGATGGTGTGTGCTCATTAAAACCGTCTTGCCGGCAGCAACATAAGCCAGCAAAAAGCTGACCACGATGTCGCACGAATCCTCATCGAGTCCGTTGGTAGGCTCGTCGAGCACCAGGATATCGGGGTTCATCGACACGACAGCCGCCAGCGCCACACGCTTTTTTTGCCCGCCCGAAAGCTGATAGGGCGAGGCATCGACCAGATCGGAAACCTGGAACAGCTCCATGGCATCGCGAACGCGGCACTTGAGCTCGTCTGTCGACAGCCCCATTTGAGCCGGACCAAACGCGACCTCCTCGCCTACCGTGGCGCAAAACAGCTGGGCATCGGCATTTTGAAACACGAAGCCTGCGCGCTGGTGAAAGCGCTGGGAAGCCACGGAATCCTTTAGAAACGCCGCGTCGACCGCATGCCCGTCGAACAGGTACGCACCCGCGTCTGCGAGCTCAAGACCGTTAATAAGGCGCATGATCGTCGTCTTGCCGCAGCCATTCGGGCCAAGCAGGGCAACGAGCTCGCCACGATCGACCTGCAGCGACACACCATCGACAACCGTATGCCCCGCATAGGAAAACACCACGTCGCGTAGCTCGATGAGCGGCGCGACCTCGGCGCCCGCACCGTTCGTGCCCGCCGCATTATTCATATCGATCGTCAAAACGTCGCCCTTCCCTATTCACATCAGCAGCCCGCCGTCCGCACTACAGCACAGCGCACAGCACCGCAAACAGCGCCACGGCGACCGCATAAACCGCATCGCGCCAGCTCAGTCCGCTCCGTGCGGGTGCCGGATACGCACCGGCAAAGCCGCGGCAAAGCATAGCCTCGTCCATCGCACGGCTGCATTCCATCGCCTTGATAAACGTCATGCCCATGATACCCGCCAGCGAGTCGGTGCGCGAAAAACCCGCAGGCGCGGAACCGACGCTGCGCAGCATGACCGATTCGCACAGATCGTGCGCCGTGCGTCCCAGCACCTCGATATGCTTGAGTGCCATATCAAAGGTAAAGATAACCTCGTCGGGCAGGTGCAGCATCTTAAGCGCCGCCGACATGCGGCTCCAGGTGAGCGTCCACGAAACGCCCAGTACCAGCGACACATTAATAAACGTCTTGAGCGCGATCTTGAGCATGGCGCCCGCGGCAGAAGCGCCCAGCAGCAGGGCAGGCAGCGCCAGAACCACGGCAAGCCCCGCGGCAGCCAACGCCGGCACAAAAGTCGCCCGCAGTCCGCGCACCGGGCGCACCGCGACCAGCACCAGCGCGATAGCCGCCATCAGCATCAGGTACAGCGGGCGCTGCGTCAGACACACGCACAGGACGCAAACGAACATCCCCACCAGGCGCACCGGAGCCGAAACGGAAGAAAGGGCGCGGTCGACCATCGACCCGCCCTTGTGTGCGCCGCCGCCCAGGCGAACCCGCTCAAGCAGGCTCGCCAGGTGCAGGACGTTCTTTTGCATTACGCGATGACGAGC
>DYAA01000184.1 GCA_019419405.1 Collinsella sp.
ATTCCTCGGTAGCTCAATGGTAGAGCACGCGGCTGTTAACCGCGCTGTTGTAGGTTCGAGTCCTACCCGGGGAGCCAGAATTTCTCAGCCCATTCTGCTGGGCTTTTAAATTCCTCGGTAGCTCAATGGTAGAGCACGCGGCTGTTAACCGCGCTGTTGTAGGTTCGAGTCCTACCCGGGGAGCCAGGTTGTAAAACCCGTCGCTTATGCGGCGGGTTTTTTCATGCCGCGATCGCCTGGCGCGAACGTTGCCATATCAACATTTCGTGTCGAGGATGTAATCCCGCGACCCACCACCTCAACATGGCGCGCTCGTTGTAGAATAATGCAATGATTGCTCCCACGAGATGGTGCCGTGAGCACCAGATAAGGAGATTCTTGTGTCTGAGACCATTAACGGCAGCCTGAGCGTCTCGAACGACGTTATTGCCGATATTGCCGGTTATGCCGCGATGACGTGCTATGGCGTCGTCGGTATGGCCGAACAGCTCCAGGGCGCCGAGAGCGTGCGCCTGCTTGCCGGTCAGCGCCTCCGCAAGGGCGTGCTTGTCTCCGCCGACGAGAACGGCCTTACGGTCGATCTTCACGTCGTGCTCGAGAACGGCGTCAACATGAAGTCCGTCTGCCACAATCTTTCGAGCTCCGTTGCCTTCACCCTGCAGGAAATCGCCCAGATCGATCCCGCCAGCCTTAAGATCGGCATCCACATCGACGCGCTCAAGAGCCGTCTGAACTAGCATCCGAAAACGGAGATTCAAATACCCATGATTGCAAAGACCATTCGCACCTGTTTTCCGATCGCTGCGGCTGCCGTTTCCGACAAGGCCGAGGAGATCAACAAGCTCAACGTCTTCCCCGTACCCGACGGCGACACCGGCACCAACATGTCGCTCACGCTCGCCTCGGTGACCAAGGAGCTTTCCGCCCTTCCCGCCGATGCCGATATGGAGGCCATTGCCGGCGCCATTACCCACGGCTCCCTGATGGGTGCCCGCGGCAACTCCGGCGTCATCACCTCGCAGATCCTGCGTGGCGTGGCCGAGGGTCTCGTCTCTGTCGACGAGCCCATTACGTCCGCCAACATCGCCTTCGCTTTCCGTCGCGCCGTCAAGGTCGCCTTCCAGGCCGTTCGCAAGCCCATCGAGGGCACGATCCTCACGGTGCTTCGCGATGTCTCGACCAAGGCCGATGAGTGCGAAAAGAAGAAGTTCTCGGCCGAGGACGCGCTCGACGCCATCGTCGTCGAGGCCTACCAGTCCGTCGCCCGCACGCCCGACCTGCTGCCCGTTCTGAAGGAGAACGGCGTGGTCGACTCCGGCGCCTTTGGCTTTGCCATCTTCCTGGAGAACTTTGTCGCCGCTGCGCTTGGCCGCAGCACCGTTGTCGAGGATTTCTCCGCCACGTTTGATTCCGCTGGCTCTGCCCGCGACGCGGCCCTCGGTCGCGTTGAGATTGAGGCCAACGACGATTGGGAGGGCTCGGAGTTCCGCTACTGCAACGAGTTCCTCTTTAAGGCCGACGCCCCGTTTGACGAGGACGAGTGCCTTAAGTTCCTGGGCTCCATGGGCGACTGCGAGCTGCTCGTGGGTGCCTACCCCGATTACAAGATCCATGTGCACTCCAACACGCCTAACCTGGTGCTCGAGCACATGCTGCAGCTTGGTCAGATCTACGAGGTCTTTATCCACAACATGGAGATGGAGGCCCACGACCGTACCGCCAAGATTCATGAGGACCAGGAAAAGGCCGCCGAGCCCGCCAAGGCGTTGGGCTTTGTCGCCGTTGCCGCCGGTTCGGGCGAGGCCGACATCCTCAAGTCCCTCGGCGTTGACGTGATCGTCTCGGGTGGCCAGACCATGAACCCCTCGACCGCCGACCTGCTGGGCGCGGTGGACCAGGTCAACGCGACCTCGGTCATTATCCTGCCCAATAACGGCAACATCCGCATGGCTGCCGAGGCCGCAGCCTCTGCCTGCACCGACAAGAAGGTCGCCGTCGTTCCCACCAAGACCGTCCCGCAGGCGTTCTCCGCGCTGTTCGCCGTCCTGCCCGATTCCGAGCTCGAGGACGCCGTTGCCGCCATGGTCGACGCCATCAGCGAGGTTCGCGATGGCGAGGTCACCCGTGCCGTGCGCGATTCCAGCGCCTCTGACGGTTCTCCGATTCACTCCGGTGACGTCATGGGTATCATTGCCGGCTCCATCGACGTGGTCGGCTCCGATGTGAAGCAGGTCACGCTCGACTGCATCAACCGTATGCAGGAGGAAGAGGAGGGCGACGCGCTGACGATTCTGGCCGGCGAGGAGCTGTCCGATGAGGCCTTTCAGGAGATCGTCGACGCCATCGAGGAGGCTCAGCCCGATCTGGAGGTCGACGCCCATCGTGGCGAGCAGCCGCTCTATCCCGTGATCTTCTCGATCGAGTAGGCATCTGCCCATGTCCGAGCTGTGCTCCGTGCCGCGCGTCTCGGAGCGCTTTGCCCAGAGCAATGCGCTCGACGAGGATATTGCGCGACTCAAATATGTTTCGGGTAAGCGTGAGGAGGCCCTTCGCCGTTTGGGAATTCAGACGGTGGGGGACCTCCTTCTCCATATCCCTCATCGATACCTGGACTTTACGCGCTCCTGGTCCATCGAGATGGCGCCCATCGGTACCGTGTGCACGATCGTCGCCACGGTTGACCGTATCGTCCAAAAGCAGCCTCGCCCGCGTATGCAGGTGACCGAGGTCTCGCTGGTGGACGAGACGGGCGTGCTGCAAGTCGCCTTTTTCCGTCAGCCCTGGATTGCCCAGCAGTTTAAGCAGGGAGACCGTCTGGCTGTGATGGGTAAGGTCGAGTTTGCCTACGGCTTTAAGCAGATGGCCTCGCCGCATTTCGAAAAGCTCGAGGACGGACGTGCCGCGGGCACCATTCTGCCGGTCCATTACGTGAGTGATGGCGTGAGTCAGGCGTGGATGCGCCGCATCGTAAGCGGCGCGCTTGAGGTTGTCGGCAATCCCTTCGACCCGATTCCCGCACGCTTACGCGTCAAGCGCCGCCTGATGAGCAATGCCCGTGCGCTGCGCTCGATTCACTTTCCCTCGAGTATGGCCGAGCGCGACATCGCGCGGCGGCGTCTTGCCTACGAGGAATGTCTCTGCCTTCAGCTGGCGCTGCGCCTGCGCAACGACGGCGGCTTGGTCGAAGTCGCTCCCTACGCCCACGCCGCGGGTGAGCACCTGGCGGCGCTCAGGGAAGCCCTGCCGTTTTCGCTGAGTGACGAGCAGGAGGCCGCGTTCCGAGACATCCTGCACGATATGTGCGATGGCGGGCGCGTGATGAACCGCCTGCTACTGGGCGACGTCGGTACCGGCAAGACGGCCGTCGCCGCCTGCGCGCTGGCTGTCGCGGCCGATTCGGGCACTCAGTCCTGCGTTATGGCGCCTACGGGCGTGCTGGCGCGCCAATATGCCGATAAGACCGGCCCCTTCCTCTCCCAGGCTGGCATGTCTTGGGCACTCCTGACGGGTGCCACGCCGGCGGCCGAGCGCGAGCAGATCCATGCGCAGCTGGAATCGGGCGAGCTCGACGTCCTCTTTGGAACCCACGCGGTCCTTTCGGACAACGTGGCGTTTAAGCATCTGTCGCTTGTCGTCATCGACGAGCAGCACCGCTTTGGTGTGGGCCAGCGCAATGCTCTGCGTGCCAAGGGCCCGGGTGCCGACCTTCTCGTTATGACGGCCACGCCGATCCCGCGCACGTTGGCGCTCTCGGTCTACGGCGACCTGGACACGAGCATCATCCGCCGTCGACCTGTTCCGGGGGCGGGCGCTGTCTCTTATACACAT
>DYAA01000185.1 GCA_019419405.1 Collinsella sp.
CTGCCCGCCCGGACCCGTCGCACGAAACACCTGCACCTCGCAATCGCGCGCCAACTCCTCGGCCGACATCTCGGCATAGCGCGCATACTCGCGCCATTCCATCTTGTTCTCGTCCATATCAGCACCTCCCCTCATACAAAAAAATGTGACAAAGGGACAGTCCCTTTGTCACATCGCATACCAATCGCTTGTGTTGCGCGCTTAGGCGAAGGTGATCTCGCCGTTCTCGCAGTCCATATCGGCGATACGGGCCAGGCTCTCAACGCGGAAGCCGCGCTTACGGAGCTTATCGCCGCCGCCCTGGAAGCCCTTCTCAACGGCGATGCCAATGCCGGCAACTTCGGCGCCCGCAGCCTCGCAGATCTTGATAAGGCCCTCAAGCGCGCAGCCGTTGGCCAGGAAGTCGTCGATGATCAGGACCTTGTCGCCCTCGGACAGGAAGCGCTTGCCGACGATGACCGGGTACTCCTTCTGCTTGGTAAAGGAGTAGATGGTCGTGGCGTACTGCTCGCCGTCGAGGTTGATGGACTGTGCCTTCTTGGCAAAGACCACCGGCACGCCGCCAAAATGCTGAGCCGCGATGCAAGCCATACCAATGCCCGAAGCCTCAATCGTCAGGATCTTGTTGATCTCGACATCCTTGAACAGACGGGCCCACTCGGCGCCCATGTGGTCGAACAGCTCAACGTCGCATTGGTGGTTGAGGAAGGCATCAACCTTAAGGACGTTACCGGCCTTTACGATGCCGTCATGGCGAATACGATCCTCAAGCTCCTGCATGGCGCAACCCCTTCTCGCGGCAACGATACCGCGCGATTAATAAACGTTGTTCGATAGTCTACCACGGACCGACCCCCGCCCGTCCCACAAGCCGCATCGCACCACAAACCAGTTTTTTGAGACGGCGCGAATACGTGGCAGGCAGCCTCCCAACACGCTAATGGCGGGCGCGCATCCTCACCAAACGAACCATCGAGAGGACAAAGCCCACGGCTGCCACGGCCATCAACACATAGAACACCGAACGAAAACCAAACAGGAACACATCCGGACGGCCTGCAACAAAACTGGTCACGGCCTCGCCCATCGCCACGCTCATCTGCCCATACAGGATATTCGACGCCACCGTAATGCCCACTGCCATACCCGCATAGCGCGCCAGGCTACCCAGGCTGCCAGCAAAGCCGAGCGCTTCGCGCGGAGCCGAGCCCATGTACAGCGAGTTATTGGGGCTCTGAAAAATCGACGTTCCGCACGACATAAACGCGACACAGCACACGATCACAGGGATGGAAGAGTGCTCGTCGAGCGTACTTACCGCAAAGAGACCGCACACGTACACACCCAGGCCCACCGCCGTGGGGCCCTCGCAGCCAACGCGGTCCGAAACCGTACCCGAAAGCGGGCCGATAAAGGCATTCACCATCGGCAGCGCCAAAAAGAGTAGTCCAGAGATGTCGGAACCAAAGCCGTGAGCGTCCTGAAAATAGAACGGCAGGATAAACTCGGATGCGCCAATACCAACGAACACGATGAGCATGCAAGCAAGGTTGATGGTGAAGGCCGAATTTGCAAAGCAGCGACGAGCAGCCTCAACCAGGGACATGGGGCGCTCGCCGGCCTCCGGCTTAACATGCGGTAGTGTATAGAGTCCCACGATAAACGAGATGACGCCAATGGGCAGGTTGATGAGGAAGATGCTCTCCCAGGGAAAGCTTGCCACCAGCATGCCGCCGAGCACGGGGCCGCACATCATGCCGAGGGCCACGAAGGTCGCGAGAATACCCATGGCACGACCGCGCTCGCGCGCCGGAAACGACTCGGTGATGATACCCATGTTGTTAGCCATGGCCGCCGCGCAGCCGACGCCCTGCACAATGCGTGCCAGAATAAGAACTTCGAGCGAACTCGAAAGGCCGCAAAGCAGCGAGCCGGCCGTAAAAACGATTACGCCCAGCTGGAATACGCCCACCTTGCCGCGCACGTCGCCCAAGCGGCCAAACGGCAGCATAGCCACGCATGTCGCAAGCAGGTACACCGAGCTCACCAGCTGGATGCGGTCGAGGCCCACGCCCAGCTCCTTTTGCATCACGGGCAACGCCACGGTCACGACGGTCGAATCCAGACACGACATAAACGTCATGATGAGCACGGTAAACAGAATCGCCCATTTGTTCTTGCCATGGGTGTCGCCCTCAAGGGCAAGGTGCTCGCGGCGCAGCTGCTCTGCGGTTTTCTCCATATCCATCCTTTCGAGTGGCACAACGCAAAAAACGGGGCCCCAATCGCCTGCGAACAGTCGCGATTGGGGTCCCGCCTACGGAATCGGAACTATATGTCACCGGAACCCCAAGAGGCTCCGTCGCTTCATACGAGAAGCTAGCCTAGCACTGCTCGAGCGCCTGCTCAAGGTCGGCAATCAGATCGGCCGTGTCCTCGAGGCCGCACGACAGGCGCACCATGTCGGCGGAGATGCCGCAGGCGATGAGCTCCTCATCGTTCATCTGACGGTGCGTAGCGTTAGCGGGATGCAGGCAGCAGGTGCGAGCATCGGCCACATGCGTGGCGATCTGGGCGAGTTTAAGGCTCTTCATAAAGGTCTCGGCCGCCGCGCGACCACCGTTAAAGCCAAAGCTCACGACGCCGCAGGTACCGTTGGGCATGTACTTCTGAGCCAGGTCATAGTACTTATCGCCCTCCAGGCCCGGATAGCTCACAAAGCGCACCTTGGGATGGCTCTGCAGGAACTTAGCAACGGCCAGGCCGTTCTCACAATGACGCGGCATACGCACATGCAGGCTCTCGAGCGAGCTATTCAGGAAAAACGCCGCCTGCGGGTTCTGCATGGGGCCGAGGTCGCGCATGAGCTGAGCGGTTGCCTTGGTAATGAAGGCACCCTCGCGACCGAACTTCTCGGCATAGGTCACGCCGTGATAGCTCTCGTCGGGCGTGGTGAGACCCGGGAACTTGTCTGCATGGGCCATCCAGTCAAACTGGCCGTGGTCGACGATCACGCCACCCAGGTAGGCCGCATGCCCATCCATGTACTTGGTGGTAGAGTGCGTGACGATGTCGGCGCCCCACTCAAAGGGACGGCACATCACGGGCGTCGGGAAGGTGTTGTCGACCATCAGCAGCACGCCGTGGTCATGCGCGGCCTTGGCAAAGCGCTCAATATCGAGCACGGCAAGGGCGGGGTTGGCAATCGTCTCGCCAAAGACGAGCTTGGTATTGGGCTCAAAGGCTGCCTCCAGCTCCTCATCGGTGCAGTCGGGGGCGACAAACGTGCAAGTCACGCCCATGCGGCCCATGGTGTGGGCGAGCAGGTTATACGTACCGCCGTAGATAGCAGAGCTCGCGACCACGTGATCACCGGCACCGGCCACGTTAAAGATCGCGAGGAAGTTCGCGGCCATGCCCGAACTCGTGAGCATCGCAGCGGTGCCGCCCTCCATCTCGCAGATCTTGGCGGCGACCAGATCGCACGTGGGATTCTGCAGACGGCTGTAGAAGTAGCCCGACTCCTCCAGGTCAAACAGCTTGCCCATGTGCTCGGACGTGTCGTATTTCCACGTGGTGGACTGGTAGATGGGCACCTGGCGCGGCTCCGCATCGCCCGGATGATAGCCGCCCTGAACGCACGTGGTACCGATAGTCTGCTCGCACATATCCAACTCCCTTACTTGGGTTTTGTTTTATTCGGTTCACAATACCGCTACCCCGCACCCCTCTCAACCCATCCCGCCGATAGGTTATGGGACAAATTAATCAGGTTTATTTGTCCCAAATCTTAAGAAAGTGTTCGATGGCGAAAAACAATGAGATATGCACTGCGGTCTCGATAAGCGAATGCGCCAGCAAGGGTACCATAGGCGG
>DYAA01000186.1 GCA_019419405.1 Collinsella sp.
AACGGTATCGAGCGCATCAACCGCGAGATCAGGCGGAGGACGAGGGTCGTAGGGACCTTCCCGGACGGCAACTCGGCCCTGATGCTGGTGACGGCGAGGCTGAAGTACATCGTGGAGCACGAATGGGGCAAGAGGAGGTACCTGGACATGTCGAAGCTGGAGGAGATGGACGAGCTGAGGGGAAAGGCGGAGGGCTAGAACAGGACGGGGCCGAGGACGGCTAAATCAATTTGCGAAAGAATCTTGACGGTACCTCTCGTTCTGTAACATCTAAACCCAATTCGAACCTCTACCTGTTACAGATCAAGACAAACGACCGACCAGACAACCCCGTCATAAAGAAAGGCTCCCCTCTCGCCTAGTGGACGGAAGGGGAGCCTTATATGTGACCACGGCAAAAGGATGGCAAAGCCGCAGTCGCCCAAAAGGAGGGCCTGATTGGATCGGGCCTAGATAAGGTTCTTGCCAGACACCTTATCGAAGAGATGGGTCGCGTTCTTCTCAAACTTGAACCAGATGGTGTCGCCCGCCTTGAGCGCACCCTTGGCCTCAAGGTCGACAACGGGAATGATCAGGACAAACTGGCCATCGGGAGCGGTCACGTGGACATGCTCGGTCGAGCCCATGAGCTCGGTCACCTCGATGGTGCCCTGAAGCGCACCCTCCTCGCCCTTTTCGGCAAGCAGAATCTGCTCGGGACGTACGCCGGCCGTGATCTCCTTCACGTCGCCGCCGTCCCAATTAAGGGCGAGCTGAGCGCAGGTCTCGGGGGCCAGCGCGACATTCATGTCGTCGGTCTTGACGGTAAAGCCGTCGCCCGAGCGCACCAGCTGGGCATCGAAGAAGTTCATCTGCGGCACGCCGATGAAGCCGGCGACGAAGATGTTCGCGGGATGGTTGAAGACCTCCTGCGGCGTGGCGATCTGCTGGACAACGCCGTCCTTCATGACCACGATACGGTCGCCGAGAGTCATGGCCTCGGTCTGGTCGTGAGTAACATAGATGAACGTGCCCTTGATCTCGTGGCGCAGCTTGATGAGCTCGGCACGCATCTGGTTACGCAGCTTGGCGTCCAGGTTGGACAGCGGCTCGTCCATCAGGAAGACCTTAGGATCACGCACGATGGCGCGGCCGATAGCGACACGCTGGCGCTGGCCGCCCGAAAGCGCCTTGGGCTTGCGGTCGAGGTACTCGGTGATACCCAAGATCTCGGCAGCGGAGCGAACCTTGCGGTCGATCTCGTCTTTGGGGACCTTCTTGAGCTCAAGCGTAAACGCCATGTTCTCGTACACCGTCATGTTGGGGTACAGAGCATAGCTCTGGAACACCATGGCGATGTCGCGGTCCTTGGGCGCCACGTCGTTGACGCGCTTGCCGTCGATGAGCACGTCGCCCGAGGTAATGTCCTCCAGGCCGGCGACCATGCGCATCGTCGTGGACTTACCGCAGCCAGACGGGCCAACGAGGACGACGAACTCCTGGTCGTGAACGGTGAGGTTAAAGTCCTCAACAGCGAGCACGCCATCCTCGGTAACCTTAAGGTTATGCTTCTTCTCCTCGGTCTTCTTCTTTTTGCCAAAGAAGCCCTTCTTTTTGGACTCGGTGTTGGGATACACCTTCTGAACATGTTTGAGAACGATCTCGGCCATGTCTTTACCTTTCGATGTGCGGCGCCGCGCTGAGGGGCGCCGCAGAAACTTGCAAAACAGTTACGGCATCAGCCCTTGACGGCACCTGCCACCACGCCGTCGATGATGTACTTCTGGCAGAGGATGTACATGATGACGATGGGGACAACGACCATCATGATGCAAGCCATCATGGGGCCGAGCTCGACGTGGCCGTAGCCGCCGCGGAAGTACTGGATCAAGATAGGAATGGTCTTGTACTTGGTGGAGTCGAGCGTAAGGTAGGGCAGCAGGTAGTCGTTCCAGACCCACATGGTCTCGAGAATGCCGACCGAAAGATAGGTGGGCTTCATGATGGGAAGGACGATCTTAAAGAACACCTGGACCGGGTTGCAGCCGTCGATCATGGCCGCCTCCTCGATCTCGAGTGGGATGTTCTTTACAAAGCCGGCGAACATAAAGACCGCCAGGCCCGCGCCAAAGCCCAGATAGATAAAGCAGATGTTGAACGGCGTGTTGAAGCCGATGCGGTCCGCCAAATTGGACAGCGTGAACATGAGCATCTGGAAGGGCACGACCATCGAGAAGACGAACAGGTAATAGAAGAAGTTCGAGATCTTGCTGTTGACGCGCACTACGTACCAAGCGCACATGGAGCAGCACACCAAGATCAGCACGACCGACGTGACCGTGATGATGAGCGAGTACATAAATGCCGAGGCAAAGCCCTGCTCGTTAAGGGCGTGCACGTAGTTTGCAAGGCCGTTGAACGTCTCGGGCGTGAGCAGATCGAACGCCGTGGTGGTGCTGATTGCAGTCGCCTTTTTAAAGGAATTGAGCGCAATCATGAACACGGGGTAGATCCACGCGAGCGACAGGATCGTAAAGAAAATCGAGAGCGCGCGGTTGATAACCTTATCGCGTTTCATTACTGCTGCACCTCCTTGGACCTCGTGGCCTTAAGCTGAATCATGGAGATGGCTACGACCAGGATGCAGAAGATAACCGCCTTGGCCTGACCGATGCCCTGCCATGCGATACCGGCACGCGAATAGAACGTGTTGTAGATGTTCAGGGCGAGCATCTCGGTGGAGTGCGCGGGGGCGCCGCCGGTAAGGGCGAGGTTCTGGTCGAACAGCTTAAAGCCGTTGGTGATGGACAGGAACAGGCAGATGGTGATGGTCGGCATCAGGTTAGGGATCTTAACCTTCCAAAACGTCTGCCATGCCGTGGCACCGTCGACCTTGGCGGCCTCGATGTAGTCGGACGGAATGGACTGCAGACCAGCGATGTAGATGATCATCATGTAGCCGACCTGCTGCCACAGGGTCAGGATGATAAGGCCCCAGAAGCCGGCAGCGGAGTTAAGGGCAATGAGCTGGGCGCCCACGTTGGAGAGCAGGCAGTTGATCAGGATCTGCCAGATGTAGCCCAACACGATGCCGCCGATCAGGTTAGGCATAAAGAAGATCGTACGGAAGATGTTGGTGCCTTTGAGCGCCTTGCGGGTGAGCGCCTGCGCAATTGCCAGGGCGATCACGTTGATGAGCACCGTCGACAGGAAGGCAAACGCCACGGTAAAGAAGAACGACGTGGCAAACTGCGGATCGGACAGCGCGCGCACGTAGTTCGCGATACCGACAAAGTGCGCGTTGTTAATGGTAATAAACTGGCAGAACGAGAGATAGAAGCCCTGGATAAAAGGGATCACGAACCCGATCATAAACGCCAGGCACGTGGGCAGCATAAAGAGCGGCCACCAGCGCTTGAGTGCTTTGCCCATAAAAGGGTCCTTTCAATATGCAGAGGGCGGGCAAACCAACGTCTGCCCGCCCCCTGTCGCTAATCAGATAGCTTGGGCAGCAACTGCTTACTCGGAAGCAGCCTTCTCGGTCTTCCAGCCATCGACGAAGGCGTTCTTGACGCCGTCCCACTTGCTGTTGTCGGCAGCATAGGCGATCAGAGCCTGCTTGAGGTTCTTCTTCCACTCCTCGGAGGGGATGTAAACGAAGTCCCAAGCAACGGTCTTCTTGCCGTCCTTGGCCATGGCAACGGCCTGCTGCGAGAAGACGTTGGTGGTTTCCTTGGCGCTCTTGAACGGAGCGGTCAGACCCATCTTGTCGGCGATGATGCTGGTCGGGGTGTCAGCGGTGACGCACCAGTACATGAAGTCCTCGGTGGCCTTCTGAGCATCCTCGGAAGCCTGGGAGCTCACGCACCAGTAGTTCTCGCCGCCGGAGCACAGGCCCTGGTTCTCCTCGCCGTCGACGCCGATGTAGATCGGCAGCATGCCGAGCTGGTCGTCGGTCATACCGGCCTTGGTGAGGTCAGCGTAGGCCCAAGAGCCGTTCTGATAGAAGACGGCCTTGCCGGTTGCGAACTCGTTGGTGGCGTCGTCACCGGTCTTGGAGGCAAGCTGCGAAGGATCGCAGGTGGAGTCGGTGATATACAGGTCGAAGATCTGCTTGAAGTTGTCGAGATACTCGCCCTTGATCTCATCGTCCTCCTGGTTGTGCTCCTTCTCGAACTCGTAGTAGAGCGGGAGGTTGGCGAGGTGGGTGGTGTAACGCCAGCTGGAGGAGTCATCCATGCCGGCGGAAGTGAAGGCGCCCTCAACGCCAAGCTCGTCCTTGCGGGCCTGAATGTCGTCAGCGCAAGCCTTCAGCTTGTCGAAGGAGTTGATGTCCTCGGCCTTGTAGCCAGCCTTCTCGAGCAGCTGTTTGTTGTAGATGATACCGTAGCTCTCCTGGACCCAGTCGATACCCAGATCCTTGCCATCGGACTGCAGAGCCAGGGAGTCGTCAATGAGCTCACCGCGGAGCTTGGTATCGGACAGATCGGCGCAGTAATCCTTCCAGTTCTTAAGACCGGTGGGGCCGTTGACCTGGAACAGGGTCGGAGCGGAGCTCTTGGACATCTCGGACTTGAGCTTCTCCTCGTAAGTGTTGGAGGCGGCGGTCACGATCTTGACCTCGACGCCCTTCTCCTCCTTGTACGCCTTGGCGATCTCCTTCCACTCCTTGTCGACCTCGGGCTTGAATTGGAGGAAGTAGACCTCGGCAGCGTCACCAGAAGCAGAGGAGCCGGAGCCGGCGGAGCCACCGCAGCCCACGAGACCCAGACCAAGAACCGCAGCCGCGGAACCAGCAAAGCCCAGGAACTGCCTTCTGCTCATTTCGTTCTTCATTACAATCCACCCTTTCACACCGTGGCGGCACCCTTTGCCGCCGCCTTCGGAGATTGGCTCGGGGACTATGCCCCTTTTGCTGATTTGTACGATACGCTATTTGGCTACTTGTTTGAACAAGTATTACTAGAGCGGTAGAAAAACTTCGGTGAACGGTAATTTCAACTTGATACTTGACAAGTTTTGTATAAACAATTAATTGTTACCAAATGCAGAGAAAACGCCCGGTCAAGCCGATGCATCGTCGGTTTGACCGGGCGCTTTCGCTTTGAGGGCATGAGTCTCGTCAGGCTGCGAGCTGGCCGGCTATCGCTTGGAGTTGACGCGGTAGTGGAAGATCTCGGGGTGTGTGCGAGTGTGCGTCACCTCAAACAAGATGCCATCCGAGGTGTACGACTGGCTCTCCATGACGGCAACGCAGTTGTATTTGCCGAGGTCAAGATAGCTGCAGTCCTCATCGTTGGCGAGCTCGACACTCACCGTACGGCGGCTCGCCATCACTTTGATGCCGCGCTTGTGCTCCAGATAGCCGTAGATAGAATCCGCCGCGATCTCGGGGGTCAGGCCCTTGGCGATCGACGCCAAAAAGTAGCCGTGGTCCACCTGGCGCGCGCTGCCGTTGAGGCTTCGGACACGCACGACGCGAATCAGCTCCTCGCCCACCTTAAAGCCCAGGCGACGAGAGAGTTGCTCAGTGCAAATCAAATGTTCAAAAGACTTGACCTCGGTCGATGCGACGGCATTGTTGCGTTTTGCGAACTCGCCAAACGACTCAACCTCTTCGAGTGCGCCCAGCATGTCGGTTTCGCCCTTAAGCCAAATAACGCGCACGCCCTTACCGTGTATAGGCTGCACAAACATCTGGTCGGCCAGCATGCTCAAGGCGCGTCGAACGGTATTGCGCGTGCAGCCAAACTCCGCGGTCAGCTCGGCTTCGGTTGGCAGCATCTCCTGAAACGCATAGGTCCCGTCGATGATGCGCGAACGGATCTCGCGGTAGATTCCTTCGTAAATCGCTTTTGGCATGATTTCACCTCTAATGAATATGTATGGCTAGGCACGATAGCATTTCTTAAAGTTGTTTAAACCGATTATCGGTAAAGTACGGATTATTTACCGTCGACGGTTCCCCCGAAACCCAAATCGGACCGAATCAAAACCGTCAATGCGGCAAGCAGCCAGTCCTCTACAATGAGTTCATTGTTTAAACGTTCTTGCTCGCACAGCATGTTGCATCCGGAAGGCATATTATGCTGCAGAAAATCCAACGTTTTGGCGGAGCCATGTTCGCGCCCGCCATGCTGTTTTCTATATCAGGCCTCATGGTCGGCATCTCCGCCCTCGCCACGACCGTAGACATCGTCGGTGACCTCGCCGTATACGGAACCCCTTGGTACGTTTTCTGGACCATCATCCAGCGCGGCTCGTGGACGGTCTTTAAACGTCTCCCGCTCCTTTTTGCCGTAGCGCTGCCTATCGGTCTTGCCCAAAAGCAACCGGCGCGCTGCTGCCTCGAGGCACTCGTGGCCTATTTTGCCTATTGCTTCTTTTTGAGCGAGATCATTAAGCTGAGCGGAGACAACCTTGGGCTTAAGTACCCATCATCTTTGACCCCCGCCAGCGGTATCACCGTCATCGACGGCATCAAGACGCTCGACACCGGCATTATCGGCCCGCTGGCGGTATCGGCAACCGTCGTCGCCATCCATGACCGCTTCTACGATGCCAAGGTTCCCGATTGGCTCGGCACCTTCTCGGGTTCCTCGCTGGTCTACCTCATCAGCTTTTTTGCCGTGTTTGCCCTTGCCGCCATCTCGGCCGCCATCGTGCCCTTCGCATACGCTGTGACCGAAACGCTGCGCCACGCACTTGCGGGCGTCGGCCCCTTCGGCGTGGGCATCTTTGTGTTTTTGGAGCGAGCGCTCGAGCCCATGGGGCTGCACCATCTGCTCTATATGCCCATCTATTACGACAATCTGGTCATTCACGACGGTATTTACGCCACGTGGACCAACCTGCTCCCCATTCTCTCCCATAGCACGCGCCCTTTAAATGAACTTGCGCCCTGGGCAGGTTTTACCGCCACCGGCTGGGGCAAGCTCTTTGGCCTTCCCGCCATCGCGGCAGCATTCTATTTCACCGCCAAACCCGAACGCCGCGCCGGCCTTAAGGCCATCCTTTTGCCCGCCATCGTCGCCTCGGTGGTATGCGGCGTCACCGAGCCGCTCGAGTTTCTCTTTATGTTCACCTATCCCGGACTCTTTTTGCTCTACGCCGTCCTGTCCTCCTGCCTTGCCATGACCATGAACTTCTTTGGCATCGTCGGCATCTTCTCGGGCGGTCTCATGGAAATGACGGCCTTCAACTTCATCCCGCTCATGCGAATGCATGCCGGCTCCTACCTTTTGGCGCTCGGTATCGGTCTTGCCTTTAGCCTCATCTTTTTTGTTAGTTTTCGAGCACTCATCTTGGTCTATGACCTTAAGACGCCGGGCCGCGAGAATCATGCCTCCAATCGCGCGGCAATCGATCGTTTAACGGGAAGCGGCTTTGTCAAAGAACAATCTCCCAATGGCGAGGTCAGTATTCAATACGATCAAGATCACGTCCTCGCTGAGCGGGTAATTCAGCTTTTAGGTGGCGTTGGCAATATCGTGGGCGCAACCAACTGCGCCACGCGCCTGCGCGTCGAGGTCGTAGACCCTTCCATCGTTGCAGATAATGCGTCGTTTGTCGCGGTGGGCGCCAAGGGCCTCATCATTACGGGCAAGACCGCCCAGGTGATTATCGGCATCTCCGTTCCCCGCGTTAAAGAGCATTTTGACCAGATCATGGGCCTCGAGCCGGGATTTGTGCCCACCACCTCGGCCTCCCCTGCCGCCAGCGCAGCCCATAAGCGCGGCGATATCTGCTTTTTCGATATCGACGGAACACTCGCCTGGCAAGACCCTCGAGTAGCACAAGAGCTTCCCGAGAGCGAGCGAGACCTCTCCCCCTATCCCAATGAAGCGGTCTCGCAAGCCATCCGTGATTTTGTCGCCAAGGGCAATATGGCGTTTATCTGCACAGGGCGCACGCTGAGCTGCATCCATCCAAAGCTGCTCGAGCTGCCCTGGACCGGCATCGTCTGCCTCGCGGGTGGCTATGTCGAACTTGAGGGACACGTGATTCGCGATTTGGCGATGACGCCCGGCATGCTGCAGCGCCTTGCTCCCATTCTTGAGCAATCGGACGAAGTGATTCGTTTTGAGGGACTCAATGGCGTCGTTCGCATGAGTGCCGATGCGCCCGACGCCCCGGGATACGCCCGCACCGTGGGCGATGCAATTACGCAGCTGCAACATTACAGCGCCTACAAGATCTTAATGTCCACGTCGCTTGCCAACCGCATCGCTCAGGATCAAGCGTTTGAGCCGCTGCTCTGCTTTAACGAGCTCGAGCTCGAAGTGACCGAGATTTCGCCTCGCGAATGCACCAAGCGCGAGGGTATCCAGTCCGTACTCGACGCCCTCGATCCCCACCACGGAACCGTATACGGCATCGGCGACGCCAGCAATGACGTCTCGCTGATGAACGCCGTCGACGTTGGCATCGCCATGGGCAACGCACCGGACTTCCTCAAGGAAAAGGCCGACTATGTCACCGACAGCATCGACCACGACGGCGTCGTCACCGCGCTCGAACACTTTGGGCTTATCTAGCCAAGCCCCTACCGCACTTGCGGCCGCATGGACCAATCGTCTTCAACCGCCGCGCTCGACGCCCTAATGTGGCAATATGTTGTCTGCATAATGCAACGATGCAACCTATCAAAGAATGCGAGAACCCGTGTCCAGTCCGTTTACCAGCTTTTTAGCCCAGCACTTTGACCAGATTAACGACTATCTGGCCACGTTCTTTGACGGACAGGCGACTTCCGCCGATATCGAGCGCTACCTGTATACCCCGCTCTCGGCATTTACGGCAAACGCTGGCAAGCGCCACCGCCCGCTCATCTGCATGCTCGCCGCCACTGCGGTAGGCGGCAGCTTTGAGAGCGCCCGCAGCGCAGCGGCGGCCATCGAGCACTTTCAGTCGGGCGCACTCATCCACGACGACATCGCCGACAACGGGCAGATTCGTCGCGGCAAGCCCTGCATGCACCTTACCGAGGGCACCGGTCTTGCCATCAACTGCGGTGACCTGGCGCTCACCATGGTCACCAAGACGGTTCTCGACGATCCCACGCTCGAGTCCGACGTGAAGCTGCGTGTGCTCCACGAGCTTACCGAGATGATCGTCCGCACCATCGAGGGTCAAGCACTTGACCTGGGTTGGGTCCGTGACGAGCGCTTTGATATCTCGGTTGATGACTACCTGGACATGGCGACGCACAAGACCGCGTATTACAGTGGAGCCACGCCGCTTGCCGCCGGAGCCATTATCGGCGGCGGCAGCGAAGAGCAGGTCGAGGCGCTACGCGCCTTTGGCCTGCACACCGGCCTTGCCTTTCAGATTCAGGACGACCTGCTCAACTTGGTCGGCACCAAAGAGGCCGCCAACAAGGACTTCCGCACCGACATCACCGAGGGTAAACGCACGCTCGTTGCCGTGCACGCCCTGTCTGATGAGCGCCATCACGACGAGGTCGAGGCAATCCTTTCCTCGGGCACCGAGGACCCCGCGCAGCTCGCGCGCGCCGTGGAAATCTTCCAGCAGATCGGCTCTGTCGATTTCGCCCACAACTATGCGCTCGACCTGACCGCCAAGGCCAAGGCCGCTATCGAAGGCGTCGAGCTCGACCCGCATGCGCGCGAGCTCTTCCTCTCCATGGCAGATTTCTTTGTGGAGCGCCTCAACTAGCGGGGGTCACAAAACCTGTGGGCAGCGCGTTTGGGTACAAGTTGCTACACTGTTGAGTGCATGTTTATGCATTGTCTCGCGTTGTCTATCCGACACGCGCTCAAAATAGTACGAATCGTACGCCGAAAGGGGTTCGTTCATGGAACCTATTACCACGGGCATGCAGGGAGCAGCCGTCGAGGATGTTCAGTCCCGCCTTCTGCAGCTCGGTTACACCATCGATGCCGACGAGGTCGCCGACAAGCGCTTTGGCACCACCACCGAGCAGGCCGTCAGCACCTTCAGGCTCGACAGCGGCCTTGCTGCCGGTCATGCCGTCGATATCCCCTGTTGGAGCGCCCTGGTCGACGCCTCGTATAAGCTGGGCGACCGCACTCTGTATCTGCGCATGCCCAATTTCCATGGCGCCGATGTGCAGGCCCTGCAGCGCGCTCTCAACGTTTTGGGCTTTGCCTGTGGCGAAGACGACGGCTACTTTGGTCCGCATACCGAGGCCGCCCTGCAGCAGTTCCAGGAAAATGTCGGCCTGTTTGCCGACGGCATGGCCTTCCAAGACACCTACGCCTACATCAACCGCCTGCACCATGTGTGGGAGGGCAAGCCCTCGGTCACCGAAGCCGAGTCCCGCATCGGTTTTGCTCGCGCCGCCAACGTGCTCGAGCGCTTCCAGATCGCCGTTATCGGTGAGGACCCCATCGCACGCAGCGTTGCTTCGCGCATGTGGAACATCGCCACGGCAACGACCGACAACAGCGGCATGATGCTCTGCGACTCCGAGGTCCCAACCGACGTTGACCTGGTGCTCGAGATCGCAAGCGACGAGCTGCCCGCCGACGCCGCGCCACGCGCCACGATTGCCCTCGCCGAGTGCCACAACCTGGCCCAGCGCATCCGCACCGCCAATGTCGCCGCGCAGCAGAAGCCGGCTCGCATTCGCATTGAGCTCACGGGCATGACGCGCTACAACGGCACCTTCACGGCCAGCGACGCGCAGACGCTCGCCGTACGCCTACTCGACGGCGTTTGCGATGCCCTCGCAGATTAGGTAAACTAGACGAGTTGCTTTTGGGCAACACCACACATTGGGACGTAGTTCAACGGTAGAACTCCGGTTTTTGGTGCCGGCTGTTGGGGGTTCGAATCCCTCCGTCCCAGCCATTAAAACTGAGCGCCCTAAGCCCATAACGGCCCAGGGCGCTTTCTTGTGGGCAAGCGGAGGAATTCGAACCCGCAAGGGTGCGGAGCTGAGGAAACGCGAAGCGTTTTCCAGCGCAGCACGCAAGGAGCGAAGCGACGCAGCGGGGCGCGGCCGCCGACCAGGCAGACGCGGAATCCCTCCGTCCCACACCAGCCAAGAGCCCCTCACGTCAAGCAAATCGAGCCAACGCCGCCAAGCGGAGGAATCCGAACCCGCAAGGATGCGGAGCGACGCAGCGGGGCGCGGCCGCCGCAGGCAGACGCGGTGCCGGCACTTGGGGACGCTCCTAAGTGCCGGCATTATAGGAACGTCCCCAAGTGCCGGCTCGGGACTATTTTCGAGGACCCTCCGAAGGACTGTGGCCAAAAAACGGCAAATATGAGTACTGTTACCGTTGTAGCTACATTATTTTCGTTAATAAAAGAAGATCTTAATGAGATTTATTCGCATCAAGGTCTTCCTTTAATGAACACTTGAGGAGATACGGCAGCTTATCTGCTCGATCGACACGTCAAATCACCTTAAATGTGGTCAAAATTACTGCTACTAAAAGAGTATCAGTACTCATATTTGATGTTTTTTGGCCACGGCTCTTTATAGACACCCTGCACAGCGACGGTGGTAGATTTCGGAACGTGTCCGTCAGCCCCGTTCCGAAAAACGAGCCGCATGCAACGGCCAAGCCACGACAGGCCCCGGGAGAGCGGGGACACCGGCTTAGGTTTATCGCGAGTTCCGCACGAACAGGAGGCCACTTAATGTGGCCTCCGTCGTGAGCAGGACTGTAGAGCAGGAAACCTAAGCCGGTGTCCCCGCTCTCCCGGGGCCGGCGGAATTTAGTTGTTCAGCATGCGGTCGAAGCTTCCCGAGTCGCCATCCCGATAGTCGGCGGTCATCAGGATCTCCTGCGGAATGCGCCCGCCCTCGCGTAGCACATTGCGGAACTGCACGCGCGTGACCATGGGCAGATCCTTGATCGTCGCCGCCAAGTTCTGCGGCACGCCCTGGTTGGCAGCCGCGGGCTCGCACTCGCCGCCGGCCTTCACGCGACGCTTATGCTCGGCGAGCATGGCGCGGTACATGCCGGCATGCAGACGAATCTCAACCACATTGGCATTGCGAGCCTGCTCGACGATGCGCGCGCCCTCGCGGTCGATATCGCCCACGTAGTAGACGTAGTTAAAGCGATAGCCGATCTCAGCCAGATAATCGTCCAGGGCATGCGAGACGCTCGCCTTGCATCCGCCGCCAAAAATCACGCCGCCCACCTTGATGCCAAAGAGCTTAGCGTGCTTGCGGCCGCGCAGGAGCTTGACGATCTCGTCATAGGTGTCCAGGTTCTCGACCATAATGAACGGCTTATCGGCGCCCAGCGTAAAGAAACCCGTAAAGTGCACGGGGCGGTTGGGGGCGACCTTAATCGCCTGCATGCTGATGCCCTTTTCGGTCATACGCCGAATTAGACGCTCGCCGTGCTTGCCGTCAAAAGCCTTCTCGTCGTTAAAAATCTGGTAGGCACGCTGGCGGCGCGAGGCAACCGGCGTATCGGCACCTCGGTTTTGCTCGATCCAAGCCTGGATGATTGCGATTTCCTCGGCAATCTTGCGGTTGGACATCTCGTTGTGCTGAGTGCGCTGCGGAGCCTTTTTGCCGTCCTTGCCCTCGACCTTTACGATCTGTGTCTGCTGCTCCTTGATCTTAGAGAGCGCCGTAGGCGTAGGGACAACTTTGAGCAGCTGCCTGCCTAAAACGCGGGCAAGGGCAAACGCCGATACCTCGCCGTGGACGGCCGACTCGGGCTGCTGGGCAGCAGCATCTGCTGCGGCAGACTCCGGCTTCTTCTGAGACCTGCGCTTAGAATCGCCTTGGGAATTGCGCTCGCGCTTCGGCATAGACGCCTGCTTCTGCGGACGATCGGACTTGCTCTCCTTCGCCGGCTGGCGCTTAGGCTGCCCCGAAGAAACCTCGGCCTTCGCATCCTCGTCCTGCGGCGTGGTCTTCTCGGCTGCAGTCTCGGCATGGGAACTGCGACCCCCGCGATGGCGACGGCGGCGAGGCCTGCTCGACGCGCCCTGCTCCGTCTGCCCATCAGTAGGCTGCTCGCCCTTGGCCTCGGCAGCAACCTCAAGCTGCGGCTCAACAGGCTTCTGCTCGCGAGCCGCCGGCTCAACGGTTTTCTCGGTTTGTTCGGCCTTCTCGGCCTGAGCGGTCGGAGCCGGCTCGCCCTTCTCCTGACGCCTTACGGGATACGCGCGCCTCGCAAAACCACGCCCGGGACGGCATGAACCCGGAGCCTTCTTGGCAGACTCCTCAACATCGTCTGCAGCCTCGGAAGGCTCTTCAACCTCATGCGCGACATCCTGCTGCGCAGCCTTAAAGTGGGCACCACGGCGACGCTGGAGCTCCTGGGCCTCCACGGGCTTTTGCTCCTTCGCGGGCCTCTGCGACTCGGCAGCAACCTCGTTCTCAACAGCCTCGGCATCCGTCTCACCCTTTTGAGCAACGGCACGACGGAAGCGCTCCTGTTGGGCGCGGCGCTGCGCATCGCGCTTGCCACCCCCGCCAAAACCGCCGCGTCCTGCCTTGGCCGTAAAGGCACGCACGACGTTCTCATCGAGCAACTCATCGGTATCGACATGCTCACGCGGAGCAGCTTCTTCCACAGCAGGCACGTCAGCGGAATCCTCGACGACAAAATCTTCGACGGACTCGGCAGGCTGCTCCTGGGCATCGCGGATCTCGACATTGATGGTATAGAACGCCGGGCGCCCGTTAATGCCGCTGCCCTCGATCTTGGTCACGATATTTGCCGCGATAAGCTCATCGCGCATCGCCTTGGTGTCGCATTCCTTATCGACGGAGCGGAAAATCTGCGCCAGCGCGCTCGACTTAATCTTGAGCGCCTTGCGGCAGAGCAGGTCGTAGGCAACCAGCTTGGCGCGCTCGGCAGAAAGCGATGTCTGGCTGCTCAGACGCTCAGCCAGAGCATCGACATTGTTTTGATTATCGGAATATACCGTCTTGGCCACGGGGCCCCTTTCATATGCACACATATACGTCCATATGGTACAACGCACGAGCCTATCCACGCAAAACATCTGCGAGAACGCCCTTGCACCACCTGTTCTCACAAGAAAAAAGACCGGGTCCGCTTGATTGCGGACCCGGTCTTTCCGAGTCAAATAGATGGGAGATTCAACCCGTCCGACCGACTAGGCCTTGGCGGCCTCGGCGTCGGCAGGAGCTTCAGCGGCAGCGGCGCGACCGTACTCGGCCTTGCCCATCTCGGACCACTCGGGCTCCTCATCAGGCATGGAGCCGGCCTCCTTGCCGAAGAACTCCTTGAGGCAGTTGACGGCGACGATGAGGCCCAGGACCATCAGCAGGACGGCGAAAACGAGCTGCAGGCCCTTGGTGGCGGCGACGGAGACGGCGGCCGTGGTGGCGGTAGCCGGGATGGTACCGAAGAAACCGTAGGCCTGGACGGCGGTCATGCAGCCCATGGCGCTCTGGACCAGCGAGGTGAATGTGCAGCAGAGCAGGAAGGCGACGGGCACGTAGAGCATCCAGCCCTTGCGACCGGTGCACTTGCAGAACACGGCGAGGGTGATCATGGTCATGCCGCCGAGCAGCTGGTTGGAAGCACCAAAGAGCGGCCAGATGTTGGCATAGCCACCAAAAGCGAGGGCGAGACCGGGAAGCAGGGTGACGACCGTGGCAAACCAGGGGTTGCCGAGGACCTTCATATAGCCGGCCTTGGACTCGATGGCCAGAGCATCGTTGGTCTGGGCAAAGAACTCGGAGAACGAGGTGCGGGCGATGCGGGCGACGGCGTCGAGCGAGGTCAGGGCCAGAGCGGAGACGTTCATGGTCATGAAGACGGTAGCGAGCGTGCCGTCAACACCGAAGGCCTGCATACCGCGGGAGATGCCAGCGGCGAAGATCTGGAACGGGGTGGAAGCGACACCAGCGTTGAGGGCGCCGGTACCGGCGGTGTTCATATCGGAGAACATGATGCCGGCGACGATGATGGCAAGGATGCCGACGAAGGACTCGACGATCATTGCGCCGTAACCGACCTTGACGGCGTCCTGCTCCTTCTCGACCTGCTTGGAAGAGGTGCCGGAAGAAACGAGGCTGTGGAAACCGGAGAGAGCACCGCAAGCGACGGAGACGAACAGGACCGGGAACATCATGCCGGAGGCAGTGGAGAAGCCAGTGAAGACCGGAGCGGTGATGGTGGCCTGACCGTTGACGCCCAGGACGACGATGCCGAGGACAGCGCAAACGATCATGACGATCATCATGATGGAAGTGAGGTAGTCACGCGGGGTCTTGAGCATCTGGATGGGCATAGCGCCAGCGAAGACCAGGTAGACCATGACGACGGCGAACCACTGGAACTTATCCAGGTAGACCGGGAACTGCATACCGACGGCAAACATGAGAACCATGAGGACCACGCCGGTGACGAACTCGGTAGCACCGGTGAGGTTGAACTTCTTCTGGGCCCAACCAAAGGCGATAGCGACGAAGGTGAACAGGATGGAGATGGTACCAGCGCAGCCGGCGGCATAGGACTTGGTGAAGTCGATGGCACCGGTAGCAGCACCAGAAGCGTCAACAGCCGGGGTGAACATGAACGTCTTGCAGACCATGTCGGTGAAGGCGGCGATGACGATGATGCAGAACAGCCAGCAGAACAGCAGGAACAGGCGACGGCCGGTCTTGCCGATGTACTTCTCGATGAGCTGAGCGAGCGACTTGCCGTTGTTCTTCATCGAAGCGTACAGAGCACCAAAGTCGTGGACGGCGCCAAAGAAGATGCCGCCGACGAGGACCCAGAGCACGACGGGCAGCCAGCCAAAGGCCATGGCGACGATCGTACCCGTGACAGGGCCAGCACCGCAGATCGAGCTGAACTGGTGCGAGAACGCGGTAAAGGCGGAGACGGGCGAGAAGCTCTTGCCGTCCTTCATGCGCTTGGCCGGCGTGAGGGCCTCTTTGTCAACGCCCCACTTGTTGGCCAGCCAGCGGCCGTAGCCCAGATAGCCGCAGGCGAGCACCGCCGCGGCCACAACCATGAGCAAAACTCCGTTCATTACATTTCCTCCTCTAAAAAGAACTTCCTAGACATAAAAAATGAGGGCCGTCGGTTGCGCTCGACGGCCCTCATCTTCATCAGCCGCCCGTTATCGTACGGGCTAGCTGTATGTGCTAACCCGCATCAGATAATTACTACGCTGATAATGTTTAGCTGATGCGTGAACATGTCTAAGAAATCCTCTTCAATCATGATGTGAACGATCCGTGCGTGTTCACATCCCCCAGTGGTTGAAAAGGAGTATGAAACTTTAGTTACCTAAAGTCAACGCAAATTTGTAATGGATTTTCAACTTTTTTTGAATTTCTCGGTATAAAACGCCACTGACCTCGGACTTTACCCCACGACAGTTTTTGCATGAGAGACGCCCCTCGGGAGCGGGCGGGCGTATACAAGGTTTCCTGCTCTACAGTCCTGCTCGCACGGAGAGCACATTAAGTGCTCTCCGGCTCGTGCGGAACTCGCGATAAACCTTGTATACGCCCGCCCGCTCCCGAGGGGCTCCCATCCCAAATGCGGAGCAAAGCTCCGCATACCATCTTTTTCTTTCAGCTTAAGCACGCCGGAAATTCGACGCAGCTGGCTAATCTTGCCGGACGTTGTCGACGCCAAACCAGCTCAGAAGCTGCATCGATACAGAAAGGTCCCCGACGCTGCCCGGGCGCCAGCGGCCGCATATGAACTTTATCGCGAGTTCCGCACGAACAGGAGGCCACTTAATGTGGCCTCCGTCGTGAGCAGGACTGTAGAGCAGGAAAGTTCATATGCGGCCGTTGGCGCCCGGGCAGCGTCGGGGACCGCACCCGTACGACTACAGCGTCATGTTTGGATCGGCGTCGACGTCGAACGGCGAGATTTCACCTCGGTCGAATTTACGGCGAGCGACCTCCGCGATCATGGCTGCGTTATCGGTACAGGCAGACAAAGGCGGCACCGTTACGCGGATCCCCTGACGCCCAAGCTTCTTAATCATCATCTCGCGCAGATGCGGGTTGGCCGAGACGCCGCCGCCGATGCAGTATTCCTTGCATCCGGTGGCATGCAGGGCGTTTTTGGCCTTCTTGTACTGCACGTCAAAGACCGCCGCCTCAAACGAAGCCGCCAGGTCGGGCAGGTGAATCGTTCGGCCGGCCTTGGTCTCCTGCTCGATATAGAGCGTCACAGCGGCTTTAAGGCCCGAAAGCGAGAAGCGATAGTCTCCCCTGCTGTTAAGCGCACGGGGGAAATCAATCGCGCGGGGATTGCCCGTCTCGGCCAGCTTGGAAATGATGGGGCCACCGGGATAGCCCAGGCCCAGCGCCTTGGCCACCTTGTCAAAGGCCTCGCCCACGGCGTCGTCGAGCGTCTCGCCGAGCACCTCGTAGTCACCCCACGCCTTCACGTGCACGAGCATGGTGTGCCCACCCGAGACAAGCGTGAAGATAAACGGCGGTTTGAGGTCGGGTTGCGCCAGCAGGTTGGCAAACAGATGGCCCTCAAGATGATTGACGCACACGAGCGGCTTGCCGGCAGCGTAGGCAAAGCCCTTGGCGAAGGCGACGCCAACCACGAGCGCGCCCACCAGGCCCGGACCCTGCGTCACGCCCACAGCGGCAAGCTCGCTTGGCGCAATGGCTCCACCCGTAAGGCCCAGCGACGCTGCGGCGTCTTCAAGCGCCGCATCCACGACACTCACGATGACCTCGACGTGCTTGCGCGAGGCGATCTCGGGCACCACGCCGCCAAAGCGTGCATGAAAATCAATCTGCGTCGACACCTGGTTGGCCAGCATATTGCCGTCCGCATCGATAATCGCCACGGCCGTCTCGTCGCAGGAGCTCTCGATGGCAAGTACCAGGCGACGGCGCTCGATTTCGGCACGCTCCTCAACGGTGCGCTCGGGCACGGGCAGCGGCCATGCACGCTGTTCGGCAGCAGTTGGCTCGGGCGAGGCATTGTCGAGAGGAAGCACCAGGGGCAGCGGCGCCGTCATGACGATGGCGTCCTTGCCGGCACCGTAGTAGCCGCGACGACGGCCCGCCTCGGTAAAGCCCAGAGCGGTATAGAGCGCAATCGCGCCCTCATTGCCGTCCTCAACCTCAAGCGAAGCCGTGGTACAGCCGAGCATCTGGGCGTCATAGCTCACGTGCGACAGCAGCTTGCGGGCAATGCCCTCGCGACGATGCGCCGAATCAACGGCAACGTCCATGATCTGTACGTCACCATCGACAACCATACCGCCGGCAAGGCCCAGGAGCTGGCCATCATCGTGAGCAACCCACCAGCTGCGCGGAGCGGCAACGTCCTGGCCCAGCTCGGACAGGAACATGCTCGGGGTCCACGCCTCGTGCCCGGCGCCTTCAAAGCTGGCTGCCTCCAGCGCGCTCGCACCCTCGGCATCAGCCGCACCCATGGGGCGGAACTGCAGATGGCGACCGGCGAGCTCATCGGCCACGCCCGTAATTTCACTCTGCGCGCTCTCGGCAAGCCCAAGACGCCTGCGCTCGTTTTCCTCGGCATCCGAAAGGCGCGTATAGATCGGCAGGATGCGGGCCGGGTCTCCGTCGCCCGCAGCATGCGCAAGGAGCAGGCCCTCGCCCGAAGGCCACCACAGGTCGCGCTCCACGCAGCGGGCAATCTCCTCCTCACGCAAAAGCTTGCCGTAACGTACCAAGCCGTCGCCCGTCAGCCTCATTTGATCCCAGCCGGCGGCCTCGCGCCACTCATCGAGCGCCACGGCGGCCTTGACCACGCTCTCGCGCTCAAATAGACGCTCGGGGCCTTCGTCCCCCAGCACATACAGCGCCGGGTACACCTCGCCGCGCATGGCGTCGGCAAGAACACCAAGCTTGCCGCGCACGCCGGCCTTCCATGCCGTCCAGGCGCAAGCATCGAGCGTCGACACACCCAGCAACGGCACATTGGCACCGCGCGCCAGACCCTTTGCGGTGGAGATGCCGATACGCACGCCCGTAAACGAGCCGGGACCGCGACCGACCACATAACAGCCGACATCGCTGCGATCCAGGCCGGCCTGCTTCAGTACGTCATCAACAGTATTCACGAGCTCCACGTTGGCATGACGGCGACACAGATGGTCCTCACTTACCAGCTTCGCCTCGCCTGCCTGCACATCAATCCAGCTTACCGCGCAGGCAAGCATGTCAGTCGAAGTATCGAGCGCCACCACCGGCGCGTTGTCCCTATGCAAGCTCATCTTGTACAGCCCTATCAATCAAATCGGAAAGCTCCGTCGCGCGCTCGCCGTGAGCCTCAAGCGTAATCGTTCGCACGTCGCTGTTGTCCTCGTCACGCTTAAGCGTCACCGAGAGATACTCGTCGGTCAGCTCATCCTGGAACTGTTCGCCCCACTCCAACAGACAGGCACCCTCATAGCCCAGTACATCGAAAATGCCCGTATCCTCGAGCTCGTAAGCATGCTCCAGACGGTACAGGTCAAAGTGGAACAGCGGAATACGCCCCTGGTCATGAACAGCCATGAGTGCGAATGTGGGGCTCGTGACCATATGGCCGTCGCCCAGGCCACGCGAAACGCCCTTGGTAAAGTGGGTTTTGCCCACCCCGAGGCCGCCGGTCAAAATCAGCACATCGCCATCTTCCAGGCACGGCGCGACCAGCTCGCCAAAATGCTCCGTATCGGCAGAGCAAGCCGTTTTATAAATACCTACCCCCAGGCGCTCCAGGGACATATATGCTCCTTATTATTCCGAGGCGTCCTCTGGCGCGGGATGTCGCTCCAGATAGTCGCCCAGCATCTTAAAGTCTTCCTCCAGCAGCTCCTGCCAAGCCGGATTGCGCAGCGCTGCTGCCGGATGGAACGTGGGCATTACCACAAAATGCCCCATCTGGTGGAACCTGCCGCGCAGCTTAGTAATGCCAATCTCGGTCTTTAGCACAAAGTGCGTCGCGGGGTTGCCGAGCGTCACAATAATATCGGGCCAGATGCTTCGAATCTGCTCACGCAAAAATGGCGAGCAAGCCAGCACTTCCTCGGGACGCGGATTGCGGTTTCCCGGCGGGCGGCACTTAAGCACGTTGGCAATGTAGACGTCTTCGCGTTTGAGCCCCGCCAGCGACAAAATGCCGTTGAGGTCCTCGCCTGCCGCCCCCACAAAGGGCTCGCCCTGCAAATCCTCATTGCGGCCCGGCGCCTCGCCAATAAACATCACGCGAGCGTGGGGGTTTCCCACGCCAAACACGATGTTATGGCGCGACTGGTAAAGCTGGCAAAGGTGACAATCGCCCAGAACGGCCTCGATCTCCTCGAGTGCGACCTCACGCGGCGCCTGATGGCTATGGCCGGGGATGTGCATGACGCCCATAGCGACTCCTACACGTAGACCTTGTCGAGACGCATACCAAAGCCGCAAGCGACCTCGTAGTTAATCGTGCCGCGTAGGCGCGCCATCTCGTCCATGGTAATCTCGGCATCTCCATCGCGGCCGACAATGATCATCTCGTCACCATACTCGGCCTCGGGAATCTCATGCGCCGGGTTGGACTGAATGGCGACCATAAACTGGTCCATGCAGATATTGCCCACCTGACGCACACGCTCGCCGCGATACAGCACGTCCATACGATTGGAAAGCGTACGCGAAAGGCCATCGGCATAACCGATCGGAAGGGTGCAGATCTGAACGCGCGTGCGCGGTACGCGGTAGGTAAAGCCGTAGCCCACGCCCTCGCCCATCGCAGGATGCGCCACGCGCGTCACACGCGCGTGGACGCTCATGACGGGATCAAGCTGCATCACGCGACCACTCAGCTCACATGGCTGCAGACCATACAAACCGATGCCGGCACGAATCATGTCAAAGTGCATTGAAGAATCGAGCATCGAGGACGGCGTATTGGCACAATGCACGATACCGCATTCAAAACCTGCGTCCTTAATGGCCTGAACGGCCTCGGTAAAACGCTGGCACTGCAGCTTGTAGTCCCAACCCGAAGGTTCATCGGCCGTGGCAAAGTGCGTAAATACGCCGTCGCACTGGATGCCGCGATGGAAACTGATGCCGCGTACAAAGTCGAGCACCTGTGTGTAGTGAACACCGATACGATTCATGCCCGTCTCGATGGCAAGATGGTACTTGCCCACCTTGCCCGCCGCGACGGCGCATTCGCCATACGCAAGAGCAAAATCGGACGTATAGACCGAGGGCATGATATCGAATTCGAGCAATGCAGGAATAGCCTCGATAGGCGGCTCACTTAGAATCAGGACGGGCTTAGTAATCCCGCCCTGACGGAGCCCAACGCCCTCGTTAACCGTCGCCACGGCAAACATGTCGGCACCGGCCGAATACATGATCTTGGCACACTCAACAGCTCCATGACCATAAGCATCGGCCTTGACCACGCAGCACAGGCGCTGACGCGGATTCAACAAGTTCTTATAGGCCCTCGTGTTGCGACGGAGCGCCCCGCGGTCGATCTCGACCCAGGACCAGCGCGTCAAATCGGCTTTATTCATGATTAGTCATCCGACCCTTCGTCCATGATTCCCAGATCTTCGAGCGCATCCTTTGCCGCCAGCTCCATGGCAGGACCGATCAAGTCGATAAGATCGGTCGCGATGACGCTCTTCTCACCATACTCCGTCGCCGCGGCAAAACCGGCGTAGCTGTGAAGTGCGACGGCGTACGAATACAGCAACTCCCAACGATCCATCTCGTCGCGCATGGTGGCAAGCGTGCCGGCCAAAATACCCGCGAGAACATCACCCGAACCGGCAGTTGCCAGAGAAGCCGGACCCGAGAGCGGCAGCAGCACACGCTCAACGCCACAGATAGCCGTCGTCGGCCCCTTGGCAATGACCACCAGATTGTCGGAGCCTGCAGCCCAGACAACCTTCTGCGCGGCCGCAATCGCGGTACCAAGGTCGTTCACCTCGTCACCGGCAACCAGGCGCGAAAGCTCACGATAGTGCGGCGTCATAACCAACGGCTGCTCGCGGCGATACATCTCGGGGTTACTATCAATACCGTCAATGGCAATCTTAGCAAGGCAGTTGAGTGCATCGGCGTCCAAAATTAGCGGTACATCAAGCTCGAGCAAGCCCGAAACCACCTGCATAGCGCCGGCAGACGTCGTCATACCGGGACCGCACAGCACGCAGCTGTACTTCTTTGCGATCTCGCACACCGTCATGCGCGCAGCGGCGCCAAAGGAGCCGCGGGAATCAGACGGAATAGCAAAGACCGGAATCGAAGGAAGTGCCATGCGAATGAGATTGGCGCAGGCGTCAGGAGCCGCGACTGCCACGTAACCAGCACCCGCGCGAGCTGCAGACTTGGCCGCCATAATGGCAGCACCAGGATATTGCGCAGATCCGGCGACAATAAGCACGGAGCCACGGGAATACTTATCGATATTCGATGGTAGCGGAGCAAAGTAATCAACTAAGTCACCGGGCTCGACAATCTCGGCGGCGTGGTCGACATCATCGATGACCTCGTCAAGACGGTCGTAAAGATTGCCGCAGATCAAATCGCCAGCATACTCAGGACCATCAGCGCTATACAGACCAATCTTGGGCGCAATCATCGTCACCGTGCGCTCGGCACGAATGCAGCCGTCATCAACAACGCCCGTCTCTGCATTCAGGCCCGAGGGGACATCAATGGATACGACACAATCGGCGCATTCATTGACCGTAGGAATCCAAATGGAGAACGGCACACGCAGATTCCCGTGGAAACCGGTACCAAAAATGGCATCGACAACAACATCGGCCTTATCGATCAAAACCTCGAGTTCATCACGCGAGGGGCCGACGCAAACGTGCACATCGCGGCCGGCAGTACGACGAGCAACATGACGTGCCAGAGCAGCAGGAATCTCATCCGGTTCAACCGGAGAAACGATATCCACGTCCACACCCTTATGGCTCAGGATATCGGCGGCAACCCAACCGTCGCCGCCATTATTACCAAAACCGACCAAAACGAGAACCCGATCGGGATTGAGCTTCAAGACCTCGTTAGCGGCAAACTCACCCGCTAGCTCCATAAGCTCGGCCTTCGAAGTCCCTTCGCGTTCGATGATATCCTCGAGACGAACGACTTCTTCGGTACTCAAAACCGGTTTCATCTATGCTCCTAGCGTATCTTGCGAAGCATCGCCCAGGTGCTCCGTCAATGCTGAATTCTGCAGCTGCTCGAGCTCATCTAATACAGAGCGAGCCTCTTTAAATGTCTGCGTAACGCGTTTCTTGGTGCTCACCTTTTCATCTTTTGGCTTAGGCCGAGCATCTTCGGTAATCGCGATGGCATTCGCAACGGCCAAGTCTCCCGTAAGCGTAATGGAAAGAGCGACCTCAACAACGCCCAGTTCTTGAGCGATCTCGAGAGCACGGCCCGAAAGCAGCGCCTTCGGTTTGCCGAGTTTATCACGCGTTACCGAAACATCCTTGCGACCTACACCTTGACTAAAACCCGTGCCGAGAGCTTTAAGCACCGCCTCGCGCGAAGCAAAGCGGCTCGCATAGTGAGCAGCGGGACGCGATGATGCATCGCAATACGCACGCTCTTCTTCGGTAAACACACGCCGAGCAAACGACGGCGTCTTTTCAAGAATTGATTTCATGCGGGAAATCTCGACGATATCAACGCCGATACCAGCTTCAGCCATGTTCACCTCCATATCGCACAGACTAAGTTATTGTAGCCCGTTCGCAGAAGATGCGACAAACGAGGGTTATAAAACACAGCTACTATGTGAGACAAATTGCCCGAGATACAAAAAAGGGGGAGGCCGCGAGGCCTCCCCCTTCTTCAATCTCGATGACGGCTCGGTGCCGTCCACCGGTCAGCGGCGCCCTGGCCTCCCACGGGCTGGCCCCGCAGTACTCTCGGCGCGATGGGGCTTAGCTTCCGGGTTCGGAACGGGACCGGGCGTGCCCCCCATGCTCTGGCCGCTGACCGGT
>DYAA01000187.1 GCA_019419405.1 Collinsella sp.
CCCCGCCGAGAAGACCCCCTACGAGCCCTACTACAACTTTGACGAGCCGTTGCGCCGTATACCCAACCACCGCGTGCTGGCTATCGACCGCGGTGAGCGTGAGGGCAAGCTCCGCGTGCGCGTGAACGTCGACGGCGCTGCCGCTACGGCACGCCTCGGCAGCCGCTGGCCCCGTCGCCAGGGCGTGTTTGCTCCCGTCTTTAATGCCGCCATCGCTGACGGTTACAAGCGCCTCATGGCCCCCTCGCTGGAGCGCGAGGCCCGCGCCAAACTCACCGTTCGCGCCCAGACCGAGGCCATCAACGTCTTTGCCAAGAATCTCGAAGGCCTGCTCTCGGCGCGCCCCGTGCGCGGCGCCCGCGTACTCGCGCTCGATCCGGGCTACCGCACCGGCTGCAAGGTCGCCGTCATGGACGAGACCGGCAAGCTGCTCGACCACGGCGTGGTCTACCCCACCAAGCCGCGCCACGACGTCGCCGGCACCAAGCGCGAGCTCGCCCGCCTCGTCAAGAAGGACAGCGTCAACACCATCGTCATCGGCAACGGCACCGCCAGCCGCGAGACCGAGGAAGTCGTCTCGGAGTTTATTGCCGAGCAGGCGCCCAGCCTTCGCTACACCATCGTCAACGAGGCGGGCGCGTCGGTGTACTCCGCCTCCGAGCTCGCGAGCCAGGAGTATCCCGATCTGGATGTCACCGTACGTGGCGCCATGAGCCTGGGCCGCCGTCTGCAAGACCCGCTGGCAGAGCTCGTCAAGATTCCGCCCCAGTCCATCGGCGTTGGCCAGTACCAGCACGACCTTGACCAGGCCGAGCTTTCGCGCACCTTGGGCCACGTGGTGGAAGACGTCGTCAACCGTGTGGGCGTCGACGTCAACACCGCGAGCGCAAGCCTGCTGGGCTACGTGTCGGGCATTACGCCGAGCGTAGCCAAAAACATCGTGGCCTACCGCGAGGAAAACGGCGCCTTTACCGATCGCCGCCAGCTCAAGAAGGTCCCCAAGCTGGGACCCAAGGCGTACCTCAACGCCGCAGGTTTCCTGCGCATCAGCGGCGGCAAGAACCCGCTCGACGCGACAAGCGTCCACCCCGAAAGCTACGAGGTGGCCACGGCCGTCCTGGAGCGCGCCGGCGTTGCGGCAAGCGAGCTCAGCCGCGGCGGCGTGCCCGATATCGAGCGCCGCCTGGGCAGCATCTCGGCGCTGGCAAGCGACCTGGACTGCGGCACCCTCACGCTCATCGACATTGTCAACGAGCTCAAGAAGCCCGGTCGCGACCCGCGCGACGACGCGCCCGAGGTAGTCTTTAGCCGCTCGGCGCTTTCGATCGACGACCTGGAGCCCGGCATGGAACTCAAGGGCACGGTGCGCAACGTCGTCGACTTTGGCGCCTTCGTCGACGTGGGCGTGCACCAGGACGGCCTCGTGCACATCTCCAAGCTGGCCAACCGCTTCGTCAAGCACCCCAGCGACGTGGTGCGCGTCGGTGACACGGTCAAGGTGTGGGTTGAAAAGGTCGATCGCGACCGCAAGAAGATCTCCCTCACCATGGTGCAGGGGAAGTAAACCGCCAAGCAAGGGTCCCCCCTCTCGCGACGTGCAAAATCGCGAGTATTCTGCAAATTCCACCGTTCCGGATGCCCCTCAGAGACGAAAAAGCAAGAAACAGCCCCCGTTTTAGCGTCATCAGAGCCAAAACGGGGGCTGTTCCATGCTTCACCCAGCTGGTAAAAGCCTTTACCTTGCTGAATACTCTCAATTTTGCACGGCGCAGGCGGGGGTACCTTTGTCCACGGCAGGATATGGAAGCCTATCACCAACCTACCGGCAAGTTCGTGTCGGCAGCCCCGGCCTTTCCTTTGCCTAGCGCGACCCTCGCGAAGCGCGTGAGCGATAGGGAAAGGAAAGGCCGGGGCGAACAACCCGCGATGTAGCCAGCGTTCGCGTTACGGCAGGATATGGAAACCGAGCGAGGCGATATCCTTGGCAAAACCGTGCACGGTATCGAGCGAGACCTCGTACGGGTCACGGCCGATGTTCTTACGCTTGGCCAGGATGCTGTTGGGCACCGTGATGATCTGGCAACCGCATCCTTCCGCCTGGTAAATATTGATAAGCTCACGCGTGGACGCCCACAGGACCTCGCAGTTGGGCTTGGCGGCGGCCTTCTTGACCGACTCCGTCATAAACGGAATGGGGTCGACGCCGGTGTCGGCGATGCGGCCGGCAAAGAGCGAGATGATTGACGGCGTCTCGGCGTCAACGGCCTCGACCATCTCGTCGACCTGCGCAGGCGTAAAGATGGTGGTGACGTTGACCTTGATGCCGTCGGCCGAAAGCTTGCGGACCAGCTCGGCGGTGGACTCGCCCTTGGTAGTCACGCACGGAATCTTGACATAGACGTTCTCGGCCCAGGTAGCGATCTCGCGCGCCTCGACCTCCATGGTCTCGACGTCGTCGGCAAAGACCTCAAACGACACGGATACATCGGTGATGTGGGTCAAGACCTCTTTGGCAAACGCGCGGTAATCCGTCACGCCGCCCTTCTTCATAAGGGACGGGTTGGTCGTGAAACCCTGAACGTTGCCGTTCTCGTACATGTCGAGCATGCCCTCGAGATTTGCACCGTCAGCGAACACCTTGATTGCCATCTGCCTGATTCCTTTCGTTAGCATACGGCCGATAAACTGCTAAACACTTTACCTACGTTTATCAAGGCGTGAACTGCGGTTTTTTATCTTCTCGGCGAACGGTTTTGCAGATTTACCATTTTTATATCGACGCCCCAGCGGCAAAACGTTTTTGCCGATCATTGCGTTTGATTCCGTTCACGGAACAGAAGCAGCGCTTCGCCGGCTCATATTCACAATCGCTCCAAAGCAAAAAGAGGTGACGCCTCGATTGAGACGTCACCGCTTCCGTGTAGGAGCCGGTTATCGGAGCTCCGCCCGATTAGGGCTTAACGTATGCCTGGATTACTCTTCCTCAACGTGATTGATCACAGCACCCTTGGTGTGGATGAAGTTGGGGACGAAGGCAACGACCAGAAGGACAGCGAGAATCGCGTAGACACCGGTGGTACCGAAGGCCTCGGCAGCGCGGCCAAGCGTAATACCAATGACGGAGAAATCGAAGTCGCCGAACGTAGTGTTCTTGAAGCCAAAGACGTCAAGAACGGGCAGGAGCAGGGCCGGGGCAAAGGTGATGAGCAGGCCGTTGACGAAAGCGCCAAGAGCTGCGCCCTTGCGACCGCCGGTAGCATTGCCGTAGATGCCCGCGGTAGCACCGCAGAAGAAGTGGGGAACCATGCCCGGGATGATGAAGATGCCCAGGGTAGCGCCCACGATGAACATACCGACCACGCCACCGATGAAGGAAGCGACAAAGCCGAGGATAACGGCGGTGGGAGCATAGGGGAAGAAGACAGCGCAGTCGACGGCGGGGATGGCACCGGGGATCAGCTTGTTGGAGATGCCCTGGAAAGCCGGGACCAGGTCGGCAAGGATCATACGAACGCCGTTATAGACGATGGTGACACCAACGGCGAAGGACAGGGCACAGGTCAGGGCATAGACAATCACGTTGTCGCCGCCAGCGGTCTTGGTAACGACCGCAGGATCTGCGATGTAAGCGGCGAAAGCGGTAACCAGGTAGAAGAAGGCCATGGTAAGAGCCGTGGAGATGGTAGTGTCGCGCAGGAAGGCGAACTTCTCGGGAACCTCGATCTTCTCGGTGCTGTTCTCCTCGGCGTCCTTAGCAAAAAGCGTACCGACTGCAGCGGAGATGTAATAGGCGAGTGAACCGAAGTGGCCCATGGCGATTTCATCGCCATCGGTAACCTTCTCGGTGAAACGCTGACCAACGGCGGGAAGCATAGCGCTCACGAGGCCCAGGAACATGCCGCCCACGATGACAAGCTGGACATCCTGGAAGCCAGATGCCTGCAGAACGGCAGACAGCAGGCAGGCCATAAACATGCTGTGATGGCCCGTCAGGAAGATGTACTTAAACTTGGTAAAGCGGGCAATGATAATGTTCACGACATAGCCGAGAATCAGGATCATCATGGTCTGAACGCCGAGGACGCTCTGAGCCATCGAAACAACGACCTCGTTGTTGGGCACGACGCCGGTGATGTGGAAACCGGTCTCGATGAAGGTACCCAGCGGAGCAAGGTTCTCCTGAACAACAGCGGCGCCGGCGGACAGCATGATGTAACCAAGAATGGGCTTCAGGGTGCCCGTCATCACCTTGTGGGCAGGACGCTTAAGCGCGACAAGGCCCACAAAGGCAAATAGACCCATAATCCACGCTGGCTTGGTCAGAATCGATTGGATAAACTCAAGTATGGGAAGGATGGCTTGCATCTGCGCTTCCTTTCTCTCTAACGTGGGCGCGTTTCCCTCTTCCACAGGGAACCGCCCTTTTTTGTGCCGCTTTAGGCGTTAGCGGCGGCCGCCTTGATTGCCTCGAGGGCGTCTTCGCGGATCTTCTTCTTGTTCACATAGCTGCGAACGATCACAACGTTGCCGTGGAGCTCGGGGGCGAGTTCTTTAACGGTGATGAACAGATCCGGATTTGCGGAAGAAGCACCGTTCAGGTCCATAGACTCAACGTCGGCCTTGATGCCCTCCTCCTCGCAAAGCTCCTCGACTTTGCCAGCGAGCATCAGGCTGGACCCGATGCCGTTTCCGCATACGGTGATGATATGCATGGCAACCTTCCTCTCCTACACGTGACGGTTTTCCGTCTATCCAAAAGCGGCGACGCATCGCCGTGCCATTAAGGCCTAAAAGAATGAACGCATGGTCTCCAAAACCTGCTCGGGCGTATCGCATGCGCTGAGCTTGGCAACGCAGTCCTCGTCCTCGAACATCTGCGAAAGCTCCGCCAAGCAGCCAAGATGAGCCTTGGGGTCGGGTGCGCAAATACCCACGAGCACGTGAACCGGATCGAAATCCTCGTGTCCAAACGCAATGGCAGGGTCAAGCGTGACGATACAGATCCCCGCTTCACTCACATTGCCATCTGCCTGAGCGTGGGGCATGGCGATGCCCTCTTCCAAGACCATATAGGGGCCGAATTTGTGAACCGATGAAATCATGGCGTCAACATAGCTCTGGTCGCATTTGCCAGCGTCTACGAGCAACTTACCGCATGCCTTGATCGCTTCCTCCCAGTCGGAGGCCTCGACGTGGCAGGCAACAAGCTCGGGCTTAAGAAGATCGGTCAGCATGCTCGTCCCCTACTCCTCGGGCAGGATATGAAAACCAAGCGCCTGAATGTCGCGGGCAAAGCCCTTGACCGTATCAAGCGAGTACTCAAGCAAATCTTTCCCGAAATTCTTGCGCTTGGCAAGAAGGGCATTGGGGACCGTAATGATCTGACAGCCAACGGACTCCGCCTGGAAGATATTGAGGACCTCGCGCGTAGACGCCCAGAGAACCTCGGCAGCAGGCTTAACGGCAGCCTTCTTTACGGACTCCGCCATGAGGGGCAGCGGATCGACGCCGGTATCGGCAATGCGACCGGCAAAGATGGACAGAATAGAGGGGGTCTCAGCAGAGACGGCATCGACAAACTCGTCGACCTGCTCGGGCGTGAAGATAGTGGTGACATTCACCTTGATGCCGTCGGCAGAAAGGCGCTTGACCAGCGCGGCAGTGGACTCACCCTTGGTGTTGAGCGCCGGGATCTTAACGTAGACGTTGTCTGCCCAGGTTGCGATCTCGCGAGCTTCGGCTTCCATACCCGCCTCGTCGTCGGCGAATACCTCAAAAGAGACCGACACATCAGTAATGTGCTCAAGAACCGTCTTGGCAAAAGCGCGGTAGTCGGTCACGCCGCCGGCCTTCATAAGGGAAGGATTGGTCGTGAAGCCCTGAACGTTGCCATTGTCATGCATGTCAAGCATACCCTCGAGGTTAGCGCCGTCGGCAAACACCTTGATCGCCATGTTCGGTCCTTTCTCATCTAACACTATTGCTATCGAAAGCCTTCTTCTTTGTTTCAAAAGCTTTTCGGTTTTCTTTTATAAACCATTTCAAAAGCTATCGAAAGCTCAATTGTCAACTTTCCGTGAACGGTCGAATATCGGGCGTGAACGTACTTCTTTTGGGCGGCACCTTCAGAATGAGACTCTTTATAGCCCGTTTACGTGCGAACTATCTGCTACGCATGCATTTGTGACATGCCATTCCGTTCTTTTGATTCATTCGAATTTGCCTTGTTCTTTTCATATCGATACGTTATATTTCGATTACGAAAGGCGCATCTTTTACCTTTTGTTCAAAAGGAGCGGCATATGGCATCTACTTCAGACCTTTCACCGGCCGAGCGTCAGCGATTTATCATGAATTGGCTGGCCGAAAAGCCAAATATCTCGGTATCCGACATCGTTCGCCGTTTTTCGGTTTCGGAAGTCACCGCACGACACGACCTCATCTCGCTGGAATCCGAAGGCAAGCTGCGTCGCGTACGCGGCGGAGCGGTATCGCTTTCTCGCTCCAACGCAATCTCGTATCCCGAGGAGCGCATCAATGTCCAAGTCGAGGCCAAGGAAGCCATCGCCGCAACCGCAGCAACTCTTGTTGATGATGGCGATGTTCTGGTAATTGATATCGGCACCACAGGCTTTTACTTCGCTAAGGCCCTCATGGACAAGCGTGAGATCACCATTATCACCGGCGATCTTGCAATCGCGAACTACGCCAGCTTCAATCTCCCCAATGCTTCGGTAGTGCTGCTGGGCGGCTCCGTGCGCAAGGGCCACCTCTATCTCGCGGGCGCACTAACGCTCGACTGCATGAGCAAACTACATGCCGACAAGGCGTTTGTCAGTGCCGACGGATTCCACCCCGACCACGGTTTTACCGTCGAGCACGACTTCTCGGCCATGATCAAGCATATGTACCTTACCAACTCAAACCAGGGCTACATGATGGTTGACCAGGGAAAGTTCAATAAGACCAGTTTTTATCAGTCCGCGCAGATCGATGACCTCGACGGCATCATCGTTGATGGAGACGACGAGGGCATCATGACGGCGGCGATCGAGAGCAGTCGCAGTCATCCCAAGCTCTATATTGCAAAATAGCTCAAATGGCCGGGTCGCCCCCACTGCGGGCGACCCGGCCATTTATTAAATCAACCCAAAATGGCGCATCGCTGTGACGGTGCCATCGTGTGCGACATCGTCGGTCACGTAGTCGGCGACTGCCTTGACCTCGGGCATGGCGTTGCCCATGGCTACAGCCGTCTCGACGGCGGCGAGCATACCCAGATCGTTGCCGGAATCGCCAAAGCCAAAGGTGCGCGCGTTGCCGGTGCGGCCCAGGTATTCCAGCGCTCGCGCCACGCCCACGCCCTTGTCGATGCCCTTGGGGCTCAGCTCGCGATTCTGACCACCGGTGTTGCACAGCTCAAACTCGCGCTCGATAAAGCCGTCATCGTTGGCTACGCGAGCCAGGTCGTACGCGTTAATGCACACCTTGCCTACGCGCAAGCGGCCATCGATGCGCATCTGATCGGTGCCATGCACCACGCCGGCGCCTAGCAGAAATGACTGTTCGACACCAACTGGCTCAAGTGAATAGGTGGCACCGTTCGTCTCGAACAATGCCTCGCCGCCCGCCACAGTAATGCGACGCGCGAGCTCCTCAACAATGTCCTCGTCAATGCAGTCCTCGTGTGCCACGCGGCCCTCGACCTCGAGCGTGGCCCCCGCCATGGCAACGATACCCGCCGGGTTCAGCGCGCGCAGGCCATCGGCAATCAGCCACAAGGGGCGACCCGTGCAGATAAATGCCTGGTGACCCGCATTGCGCAGGCGACCAAATGCATCGACAACGGCCTTCGACGGATGGATTGCATTGAAGTCCTTATCGGTCATATCGTCGGGATCGAACGACGTCAGCGTGCCGTCCACGTCAAAAAAGAGCACAGCGGGTTCGGGACACGCATCAATCATATGGGTTCCTTTCGAGGATAAGGGCAAACGAAGCATCCATCATATAATGGAGCGACGCAACCAGAGAGGTCACCCATGGAATTTTACGCAAGCTGCCCCGAGGGCTTTGAGTCCGCACTCGCCGATGAGCTTAAACGCCTCGGGCTTTCGCATGTCCGCCGCCTGAAGGGCCGCGCTACATTTGAGGGCGAGCTCGAAGAAGGCTACCGCGCCTGCCTGTGGTCGCGCCTGGCCAGCCGCGTGTTTGTGGTGCTCGGGCGCTTTGGGGCACAGGATGCCGATGAGTTGTACGACAGCGTTTACGACATCGCCTGGGAGAACATCGTCCGCCCCGGCGCCACCATCGCCATTACCGCCCGCGGCGTGACCGAGCAGCTGCGCAACACGCGCTTCTCGGCCCTGCGTGCCAAAGACGCGCTGTGCGACCGCCTGGCCGAGACCACGGGACGTCGCGCCGATGTCGATGCCGCCGACCCCGATGTTCACCTACTGCTTTCGCTGCGCCAGCGCCGCGCGAGCATAAGCCTAGACCTTTCGGGCGACCCGCTGTTCAAACGCCTGCCGCCCGCTGCGACTCGTGCCGGCGAGGGCGCACACGTGTTGCGCCCCGACTACGCCGCCCTGGTGCTGGCGCAGGTCGGCTGGACCGCACTATGCGAGCGCGAGCTGACGGCCGACGATTACGAGAACGAAGCCCTTCCCACGCTGATCGATGCCTCGTGCGCCGGCGGCGGCCCGCTGCTGGAGGCCGTGAACATTCTAACCGACCGCGCTCCGGGCGCCGCCCGCGAGCACTGGGGCTTTGAGGGCTGGCAGCTGCACGACGCCGCCCTGTGGGAGCAGCTGCTCGCCGAGGCACGCGAGCGCGAGGCGGCAGCGCGCGAGCGCCAGGCGCGCATCGTGGCCGTGGACATCGACCCCGCCGCCCGCAAGACCGCCGAGCGCATGGTCAAGTGCGCCGGCTACAAGCGCTTTGTCGATTTTTGCGCCGCTAAGCCCGCCACCGTGCTGGACCATGCGGGTGCTGTCGCCGGCGTTGCCGTGGTCGCAGACACCACCGAGACGCCGCTTTCGCTCATGCACGACGCCATGACGCTGGTCGGCGAGCTGCGCCGCGCGCCCGAGCTCGCTACCGCACCGGTCGCCGCGCTCACTCGCGACGGCCTTATGGCCCGCGCGCTCCATGCCGAGCCCGCGCGCTCCATCGCCGTCATGCCCAACAACGAAGAGGCGACTATTGAGGTTTGGCCCTCGCTTGACCACGCTGCCGCGGCATTTGAAGCTGCGACCAGCACGGATGCCGAGGACAAGACCGCAGATGC
>DYAA01000188.1 GCA_019419405.1 Collinsella sp.
AAGCGAGCCCTTGGGCACGGCGATGCGCTGCGGGCCCTCGGCGCCACGGCCCGCGGCGTGATCGCCGTCGGAAGCGGCGTCCTCGGCCGAGGTGTGTGCGGCCTCCAGGCGCTCGAGCGAAAAGGCGAAGCCCGCCGCCGGCACCTCGATACCGTCGCCAAACGCACCGGTAAAGATGGAGTCGTAGCGTCCGCCCGAACCGACCGGATCGGGCAGGCCGCCGGCATAGGCCTTAAAGACCAGACCCGTGTAGTAATCAAAAGAATTCATGATGGAGAAGTCAAAGGACAGCACCTGGGCGTCCTCGGGAGCCAGGCCCTCGACCAGGGCACGCAGCTCGCGCGTCAGCGGCGCGACGATGCCGGCAGCCTCCAGCAGCGCATCCACGCGGTCGAGCACCTCGGCACCACCGTGCAGGCGCGGCAGCTCGCTAATGGCGGCCTTGACGGCATCGGACTCGGCGCTGGCAGCCACGCGGGCATCGAGGCCCACAAAGTCGTTGGCATGCACGCAGCGCAGGGCCTCGGCGGCCAGCTCGCGATCCTCACACGCCGCGAGCAGCTCCTTAAACGGACGAACGCTACCTGCGATAATGCGCGCATCTGGCAGCGCTAGCTCGCGCACGGCCTCGGCTACCAGCGAGACAATCTCGACATCGCCCGCGGCGTCGCCCGCACCGATGAGCTCAAAGCCCAGCTGCGTAAACTGACGCGAGCCGCCGGCATTGCGCTGGCACTCGCGAACCACCGGCGCCTCGTAGCGCAGGCGCAGGGGCAGGTCGGCCGCGCGCATGCGGGTCGAAACCAAGCGCACAATCGGCAACGTGTTGTCGGGACGGACCACCAGCAAACGCCCATCATCGTCAAAGAGCTTAAACGGCGTGTCCGCAATGCGGCCACCTTCCTCGAGCGAACCCTTGTCCTCGAGCAGCGGCGTCTCGACCGGAAGGTAATGATGCTCCCTAAAGCAGCCCTTCACCGTCAGCGCAATCTCCTCGCGCGCCTGAGCCTCCTCGGGCAATATGTCCCGGAATCCCCACGGTGTGGCCGTCATCTGGTGAGCCTCCTCATGCTGTGTTTCATATAGAACAGAAGACCGGCATAGCTCCGCCGGTCTTCTGGGTACTTTAGCATACTAGAGTGTTTGCGGGGAAAATCCATCGCAGCCGCTCACGCCGTATTCATTTGGAAACATAGGGCAGATCGCCGCAACCCAAACCCGCCTAGGCGCCAATCGCACGACGATACTCTGCCATTACCTGCGCATCGGCAGCTGCGGGGTCGGCGAAATAGCGCCCGTCATAGGTCTCGGCCGAAACAACTCCGCGATAGCCGCGCGCCACCAGCCTATCCAGGTCGGCGCGCATATCGCGGTCGCCGTCACCCCAGGCAAGATGCGTCGTGCCATCTGCCGCAACATCGACAAAATGCACGTGGGCGACATCATCGCCAAGCAGATCGAAATAATCGTCGATGGTATCCCCTGCCACCGCCATAGCGCCCAAATCCAGACACGCCTTAAGTGCCGGATGATCAACTGCCTCGATCATGCGCTTCGTGTCGGCCGCCGAGTTCACGATCATCGACTCAACCGGCTGTAGGGCCTCGAGCACCAGTCGCACGCCGCGCTCTCCCGCATGCTCGGCAATCGCACGCAGCATCGAGGCGCTGCGACCCCACGCGTCCTCGATCGGCTCGTTCAAAAATGCCCAGCCGCTCGAGACCATGACCTGCTCGGCTCCAAGTTCCGCCGCGATATCCACAACGTTCTTAAAGTACGCGAGCGTGCGGGCACGCGCCTCATTCCCACGCGCCGCGATATTCCACGGCTTGGGGTTGTTCTGTTCGGGACAAAGCCCCACAATCCGAACCCCATACCGCTGCGACAGCTCCCGCACCTGCTCGAGCGAATCGTATCCATGGCAATCGACATACAGATGCATCGCCCCGGTCCAAAGCTCGCAACACGTGTAGCCCGAGGCCGCTGCCGAAGAAAAGAATTCCTCAAGGTCAAAATAACGATGGCTGATATTCATGACGGCAAGCTGCGGATACTCCATCTTGTCCACCTTTCGGCAAAAGGGCGCCGCAGCACAGTGTGCGCGACGCCCCCTCTTACATTGTTCTTATTATGACGGATACTTTACTGGACACCAAGCACTCCAAAGAACGCGCCGGCGATACTCACGAGCAGGATCACGAGCATGATAAGCAGCGGATTCATCTTCTTCTTGAGCATGAGATAGACGATTCCAAACAGCCCCATCGTGACAAAGCCCGGGAAGATTCCGTTGAGCAGCTCGGCCAACGTCTGAGCACCATCGCCCGCGCCGACCATGAGCGGAATGTCCACGGTGACCATCTCCATGGTCATAGCACCGATCACCATGGCGCCCATGATAGAGGCCATCTTGACGATCGTGTCCATAATGCCCGATTCCTGGACCTTGCTGATCATGTCCGAGCCAAAGCGATATCCCACAAACGTCAGCAGGTAACGGATGATGTAGTGAGGGACATTGAACACGAGCAGGAACAAAATCGGGCCAAGAATAGAGCCCTGTAGCGCCAGCGACGTGCCGACACCCGTTGCCAAAATTCGCAGCGTGCCCCAGTAGAAGGCATCGCCCACACCGGACAGCGGTCCCATCAAAGCAAGCTTGACATTTGAGATTGCGCTCGTGTCAAAGCTATCGTCAGTAGCGTTGACCTCTTCCATTGCAGCAGCGATGGACATGGGGAGCGTCGAGATGTACGGCGTGACGTTATAGAGCTCCATATGGCGCTTAAGGGCGGCCTTAAAGTCCGCATCCTGCGGATACAGCTTGCGAAGAATCGGCATAAGGGCCCACATAAAGCCGATATGGCCCATACGCTCGTAGTTCCAGGAATGCTCATAGGGAATCGAGCGCCAGAACAGCTTCTTAAGGTCTGCGCGGGAAATCAGCCCGTCGTAAGAAGACTCAAACTTAAAACTCATCGAACCCACTCCCAATCGCAGGATCCTCGGTTGCCACTGCGGGCTGCTCCGCTTTTTTCTTATCACCCAAAACCGTCATCGCGACGACGATGATCGCGGCAAAGATCGCCACGCCCGTCGTGCTAATGCCAAAGTAGGCGACGAGGAAGAAGCCAGCGAAGAAGAACGGAGCCACCGTTTTGTTCATAATCATCTGCGCCAGCATCGCAAAGCCGAGTGCGGGCAAGAAGGCGGCGGCGACATCCATGCCGGTCTGAACGAAATCGGGGATGATGTTGAGCAGGCTGGCAACAGCATCGGCGCCAAAGAAGAATGCCAGGGGAATAATCAGCAGGCCGCACCAGCTCTGCGCGTAACCGGCGATGAGCATGTTGCGCGTGATGGCCTTGGTGTCTCCGTCCTCGACGTTTTTGTCGATACGGTGCACCAGCAGCAGCATCACCGGCTGGCCCAGGGCGGTATCGAGCGCCAGGACGATCGTTGCGATAGGAATGCCCAGGGTCAGGGCCGCCGAAGCGTCCGCGCCGGCCTGCATGGCAAGAGATACGCCCAGGATAGTGCCGGAAATCGTATCGGGCGGGTTATAGGCGCCGACCGAGATGGCGCCGACCATGGCAAGCTCCATCGTGGCGCCCATGATCGTGCCGGTCACCATGTCGCCCATGACAAGGCCAACCAGAGGTCCGAGCACGATCGGGCGCTGGAGGTAGCTCGTGCCCGTCAGCCACTCGGAATAACCCAAAAGGGCAATAAGGAAAATCAGGATTGTCTTGATAACCATGATGGCCCCTAACCGATGACCTTCGCGGCGTCAGTCTTCGCATCTGCCGGAATCATCTGAATGAACAGCTCATAGCCCTCGCCGAGCAGCTCTTTGACGTATGCCTCGTTTTCGGGCGTAAGGAACACGCTCGTCGAGACCTGGCGGGCGTCCTCGCTAAAGGCAACATTGCCGAGGTTGATCTTCTTGATCCCCATCGCCTTGGCGACGGCACCGGCCTGCTGGATCGTCTCGCAAACCACGAAGAGCTTGTACTTGTCGGTCACACCGCTCTGGAGCGCCTTGACGGCGTCCTCGGTGTTTTTGACAACGACCTTGCAGCCCTCCGGCTTTGCAAGGGACAGGGCCTGCAGACGAAGCTTGTCATTGAGGACCGTGTCGCTCACCAGCAGGATGCAGTCGGCACCCAGAGCCGAGGTCCAGCTAACGGCAACCTGGCCGTGCAGCAGTCGATAATCTACACGAATCATCTGAATCATGATGTGCTCCCTAGTGGTTAAAACTCATCGAGTTCGGCCTGCCCCAGCAGGTCGTTGACGTACTTGACCTTGGTGTCGTCCGCCTCGACGATCTGGCGAATGGCCTCATCGATCGGGGTGGATTCGGGCACGAACAGCAGCTGAATAAGGAGCGGCAGGTTCATATTGGTCACGAGGTGCGTGTTGGGACGCGTCTGGACGATCTTGGTGAACTCGTTGTTGACACTGCCGCCAAAGAGGTCGGTGCAAACAACGACCTCATCGTCCGCGGCAAAGCCGTCCAGAATCGCTGCGGCCTCCTTGGTCAGGTCCTCGTTTCCGTCGACATACATAGAGAGCGCATGGACGTTTTCGCGCTCGCCGGAAAGCAGTCCAATGCTCTCGACGATTCCAGACGCAAAATGGGCATGGGATGCAACGATAAACTGCCTCATTCGATTCCCCTTTCTTGCGAATTTCGGCATAAAAATGCCCGGACGCATGCGCCCGGGCAGGGTGCTTCTTGATCAGTAGCTTATTTGTCACCGATTAGTAGTCGAACTGGTGATAGTAACGACGGTAGTTGAGGTTGTGCTTGGTGACCGTCTCGTAGTAAGCGGCAAGGCGATCGGTGATCAGCGAGGAGAGGATCCACGGAGACACGATGACGCGGAACTCGTCGTCAAGGCCGGGGATCGCGAACTCGGCGGTGTCGATGATGTTGATGTCGGTGTCGCCGGTCACGCCGCGGGTCAGGAACGCGCGGACGCGCTCGTCGAGCTTGCGGTTCTCGTCCTCGCCC
>DYAA01000189.1 GCA_019419405.1 Collinsella sp.
ATCAACAACAAGACCACGGCCGTCCGCGTGATTCCCGCCATTGGCAAGGGCGTGGGCGACTGCGTCGAGTACGGCGGCCTATTTGGCCGTGCGCCTATCATGCCGGTGAACCCCAACGCCGGCACCGTGCTTGCCCACCGCGGTGGACGCTTCCCGGCGCCGCTGAACTCGCTCAAGAACTAGCTGAGGGGGACTGGCGAGGAGCCCCGCCGCCGGGCGGCAGACATATAAGGTCGCCTGCTCGGACAGTCCTGACTCGCACGGAGAGCACATTAAGTGCTCTCCGGCTCGTGCGGAACTCGCGATCGACCTTATATATTTGCCCTCCCCGGGGCTCCCGCACAACGGGACCTCGGTTGGGTTCTATCCCGGTTGCAGTCGCTTCGCTTCTGCTCCACTTTGCTGGTATGACGGTTTGGCGTTGGATCGGTTCTTTCTGATATATGCTGGTTGCGGCTCTTCTTTTGGGAGGAGTCGCTTTTTTGTTGCTAGGAGGTTGGCCCGTGGCTGATGGGGAGAATCGTTCTGAGCTGCTTTCCACAGATTGGAATCTGGAGTGGATGCGTCTGCAAGCTGATCGGCGGCGGGCTGACGATTCTTTTGAGTGGGATAAAAGGGCTCGGCATTTTCGGCCGTTGGAGACTGCCCCTTATGCTCGGGATTTTATAAAGCTGCTGGCGCTTGAGCCCGGCGAGTCGGTACTCGATATGGGGTGCGGGGCTGGGTCGATTGCTATTCCGCTTGCTCAGGCTGGGCATCCTGTGATTGCTGCTGACTTTTCCCCTGCCATGTTGGGCACGCTTGATGCTGGCATTGAGTACTATGGGCTCGAGGATCGCATTACGCCGCTTGAGCTTGCCTGGGACGATGACTGGGATTTGGTTGGACCGGTCGCGAAAGCGGTGGATGTTGCCTTTGCCAGTCGGTCGGTTACGACGACCAATCTAAAAGATGCGCTTGCCAAGCTCGACCGCACGGCTCGTCGGCGTTGTGCTGTCACGATGGTCGCCAACTCCAGCCCGCGTTATGATCTGCACTTGATGAACGCTATCGGCGCCTCGGTTACCTGCAGCAATGGCTTTGTGTACGCCTTCAACATCCTCATTCAGATGGGTGCGTTGCCGCAGGTTACATACTTTGAATCGCCTCGTCGCGATACCTTCGATAGCCTTGAGGCAGGCGTGGCGGATTTTTCCCGTATGCTCGAGCATGGCAACGAGGATAAGATCGACCGCCTGCGCGACTATATCGCTCAGCACATGATCGAAAACCCCCATGCCGGCGAGCCGGGCTCCAAGGGCGTGCCGCAGGGGTGCTATATGCTCGACCATATCCGTAAGGTTCGCTGGGCGTTTATTGCATGGGAACCGGTCTCTGCGCCCAGCTCATAGCCTGTTCGCAGCCCGCACCGCCCACTCACTCGGCATCCGCATTCTTTTTGAACTGGGCAAACGCGCTCCACACCGCGCCGTTCCTGCGCTATCGTGGGACAGCTCACGTAGATTAAGGCCCCGTCGCGGGGCGCCCCATACATAGAAAGCGAGAACCCATGGCACTGACAGGAGCCCAGGTCAAGCAGCTTCGCAGCATGGCCCATCACCTCAACCCCGCCATCATCATCGGTAAGTCCGATGTCAACGAGGGCACCGTCGAGCAGACGGTCGCCTACCTGGAGAAGCATGAGCTCGTTAAGTGCTCCGTGCTCGATGGCTCCAGCCTTTCCGCCCGCGAGGCCGCCGAAGAGCTCGCTGAGCGTTGCCACGCCGAGGTCGTCCAGGTCATCGGCCGCAAGTTCTCGCTGTATCGCGAGTCCTCGCGCAAGGACATCGAGAAGATCAAGCTCGTCTAAGAGTCAATGATCCGGCGAACCAACACATAGCAAGCTTACGGGTGCCCAAGTACTTCGGGCGCCCGTTTTTTATCGCTCGACCAGCACGCGATTGAGCCGCCCCTCCACCAAGCGCTCGTATAGACGCCGCGTCTCGGGCTCGGGCACGCCATTGACCTGCTCCCTCAGATGGTGCATATGCCCACTGTATAGCTCGACGATATCGCGCCTCCGCCCCGCCGCACTGTAGACACGCATGGCGCAGCGCACCATATCCTCACGCGCCGTTTCCTGTCGAAGCCCCGACTCCGCCAGCCAAATCGCCGACTGCAGATCGTTTTCTTCTAGAGCGGCATTTGCTCCCTTAATCATGCAATCGATGTACTTTGACTGCATAATGCGTCGCATACGCAAAAAGTAGGTGGGATTACAGCCATTGGGAACATACAGCGGTCCGGCATAAAGCTGCTCAATCTTAAGGCACAGCTCAACTAAATGGGGCCCGCGCGCACCCGTGCGATTTCCCAAAACCTCGCGGCTTATCTGGTCAAACAGCCGTACATCGGTCTTGACGTAGTCGCCGTTGAGTCCGATGCATTCATTTTGGATGAGCACACACGACTTGCCATCCGGCGTCGGTCCCAAAGCCGACCGCAAGCGCGATATCGTCGAGTACAGGTTGTTGCGGGCGCTATTGAACTCGGCATGGGGCCACAACTCCATGGCCAGCGTCTCACGATCGACGAGCGCATCCATGCCCAGCGCAAGCCGCTCGGCAAGTGTCGCCGCCTTCTTGCGGCGCCACATTTTGTCCGTGATGGGAAACCCGTCGCGCTCGGCGCGGAACGCACCAAACATGCGAATCTCGATATGGTCGATGGTATCAACGGCTTCAACCTCGCCGGCCTGGAACAGGCGCTCGCCCTCCCCTTCCAGATCATCGCGCAGCGAGTACCGCGACAGCTCGCGCACGGGAAGCTTCTTGCGAATCCTGGTCGCCGGCTCGCCCAGACAATGCATGGCAAGGCGCGCAAAGAGCCGATACGATGGCTCCAGAATCCCCGCACGATTCATGGACATCCAGGCCGCAAGATCGCTGTCTCGGCCCGCACAGGCCAAATGCAGCGCCACCATCCAGGCCTCCGCTCCACCAACCTGCGTCTGGCTTATATCGAGTAGCTCCGCTTCCTCGCGCACCGAAACCATCGAGGTGTTACGCAGATACGCCGCGCGCTCCAACAGCAATGCGTTATCGCGCATGTACGCAATCGACTCCTCGGCAAGTTTGAGCACTTGGACCGCACGGAACTTTGCATTAACCGGCCGTCCCTCTGCCAGCGACTGCCAGCCTTCTAGCAACAGGCCAAACAGCTGAATCTGGTTGTCGCGCATGCGCACGGCAAAACGATCGAGCTCGTTGAATGCCGCGTCGTCGGTTACCGGCAAGCCGGAAAGGAGCCGCCGTGCCGCCAACACCATGCGCACCCAGATAGCCATCGCCTTAAGCCCACGTACGTCGAGCGCCTCCCGCACCACCGTCATCTCGTCGTCGCGCTTGTCGGTTCCCGCAAACGACCCGTCAAAGAGCTCCACCAGCATGCTATCGGCCCGTATAACAATCCCCGCGATGTCGAGCTCGCAGTCGTAGGCCTTGCTCGTTTTGAGCTGCTGTAGAACGCCGCCGTCATCTCCCCGTTCGGTCAGGCATCGCTTGACCTCGATATGCGCAGACAACATATCGAGTGCGGTATGGGATGTCTCGATTTCTGGCACGGCCAGGTTCGTAGGGAGCCCAAGCCCGTTGTCCCCATAGCAAACAGCCGTCAGTGTCTGGGCCACCCTCCATGAAACAGGGTCTATTTCGCAGGCCGCCCGTTCGCCCCCGCGCTCGATGACCGATGCCATATAGCGAGCGAGCTTTGTATTGGACACGCTGACCGCTGCCAGATATACGCCAAGCGCCTCGGCAGGCGTTGGCTCTGGAGCCGAATCGTCGGCATCGATCGTGCCCAGCGCCGCTCGGCAGATATCGGCCCCGTGCCCCGTCAGAGCCAGATCGACCCCATACTGCCCAGCAAGTTCAAGGACCGCCCCACGGTCCAAAAAGGCATCCGCCAGGCCCATCGCCGCATCGCATCGGCCCGCCTTAAGCAAAATCCGGGCCGCCCTCGGAACAAGTTCGGGGCGAACCTCGGCCACCAACTTACGCAAACGCAAGCGTCCGTTATCCTCCGTGCCCAGACACGTAAAACTCCGCTCGGCGGGATCCAAGCCAAAGATCGGGTAGTCGCGTACAAAGTAGGACTGGTCGACCATCGACAGCCTCACCCCGCAAGCCTCGAGTTCCGCGATATTGCCCTCGCCCATCAAAACCATGAGACATGCCACGCAAAACAGCGCATTATTGTCGAGCGAAGCCAGATCGACAAGTGCCGCGCCATATACGTTGACAATCTCGTTTTCGAGCAGACCGGCTACGTCGCCTTGGCCATACAGACCCGTCTGCAATGCCGAAACGAGCTCGGGCACGCCCTGCGTGAGCTGATAAAAGTCGAGCGATGTGCTGATCGAAAACGCCGATGCCCACGCCGAATACTCATAGGCATGCACCTTGAGCATCTGCGCATTGATCTTAACCGAATCGCCCAGCCCATGAATCAGCTGACGATTTGAAGGACGACAGGAGATAAAGACCCCTATCCCCATAGCGCGCAGGCCGCGAATCCTGTCGATGAGGTCTTCGGTATCGTGCTGATCGAGGTTTGGCACATTATCAATCGCGATAAGGGAGTGCGGTTTGTCTTTGAGTTCTTCGGTAACCACCTCGAGCTGCATAAACACCTCGCGCCCAATGGCGCGATCGGCCTCGATAATCCGCACGGGGCCTCGCGTCGGGTCGCATTTAACCTCATGGGTGTACTGCAGCAGCACCGAGGTCTTCCCAAACCCGTCGGGCGCATAAAGAACCACGATGCCGGCCTTTCGGCCCTTGGCGATAAGCTCATTCATCAAGCGTTCGCGTCGCACCATATAGCCTCCGCCCAGCGGCATCAGCTCGAGGTCGTCCATACTGCCCAAATCGTTTACCATGCCCGCTCCTCAACTCGACCGTATGGACACTGTAGCCGCAAGACCATACAAGCCGCGCTATGAATAGAGCGACCTTGTGTTTTAGGTTGTCTTTTGGTACGCAAGCGGCAAGTTTTTGTACAGCGAGGGCCGATTGTTATTAATCCCCCGACTAATCGGTCTTTAAGCAGGTAAATGAGCTTGTCAGCTTGTCCCATCTAAGCGGCAGTGTAACGCAAATGAACAAGGTTCAGCTATGTCATTCAACTCGCCTAGCACCCGCTACCGTCTACGACCTTTTAGTGGCATTTTTGCATAGAATCTGATATGAATGAATCAAGCTGTTGGGCATCCGGCATTCGTCAAGCTTGCGGCAAGATTTTGGTCAAGTGGACAGAAAGGGATAGCAAAAAGGCCCCCGCAAAGCGGAGGCCTTAGGCAAGGCTATGTCGAGGTGCAGGATTCGCGCTACTCGCAGAGCGAAAGGGCGGCCTCGTCGGCAACGACAACGCAGTTGGTGTGCAGCTGCAGGATCGAAGCCGGGCACTCGGGCGTAACCGGACCATAGCACATATCGTGCACGGCCTGAGCCTTGGCCTCGCCGTTGGCGACGACCAGGATCATGCGGGCATACATGATGGTCTGAGTACCCATGGTGTAGGCCTGACGGGGAACATCGTCGATGCTGTCGAACAGGCGGCTGTTGGCCTGAATGGTGCTCTCGGTAAGGTCGACGCAGTGCGTGCCCTTGGAGAAGTGGTCATCGGGCTCGTTGAAGCCGATGTGGCCGTTGTTGCCAATGCCGAGCAGCTGCAGATCGGGATAGCCGGCGGCAGCGACGACCTTATCGTACTCAGAGCAGGCAGCGGCGGCGTCGGGGTTGGAACCGTCGGGCACATGCGTGTTGTTCAGGTCGATGTTGATGTGATCGAAGAAGTTCTCACGCATGAAGTAGTGATAGCTCTGGGGATCGTCGTGCGAAAGGCCGCGATACTCGTCCAGGTTGTAGGTGCTGACCTCGGCAAAGTCGACGTCGCCCTTCTCGTACCAAGCAGCGAGCTGCTTGTAGGCACCGATCGGGGTGGAGCCGGTGGCAAGACCCAGCACGCAATCGGGCTTGAGGATAACCTGCGCCGAGATGATATTGGCGGCCTTGCGGCTCATATCCTCGTAGTCTTTAGCTTTAATGATCTTCATTACGCGTCCTTTCTCGTACAAGAGAGGCAAGGCTCCCCTTACAAGCACTTGCCCGCGGCCCGCGTCGGCCGCAACCAACGTGTGCGGCCACCAGGGCGAGGTCGCGTAATGTATGTGTCTCGTGTCTAGCCGCGTCGAGGCCCCTGCCCGTCCACGGTGACCCAAAGCCGTTTAGCTTCGGACAAATCCCATCTTGCCACGGAGGGCGCCCTCTTTCAAGGGCGCCCTCCATAAACGTGTTTGAATTGTAGGCTAATGGCCACGTGCACTTGCTAGCGCTCGCGAGCAACGATGAGCTGGTCCATCTCTTCGACATGCGCACCAACGGAGCCCTTGATACTCGAGAACTCAACGGAGTTGCACACCAAGATGGGAACCGTCACATCGTAGCCCTCGGCAGCAATTGCCTCGCGATCGAACTCGATGAGCACGTCACCCTTATGGACGACATCGCCCACCTGTGCATGCACGCTAAAATGCTTGCCCTCAAGCTGAACAGTGTCCAAACCAACGTGGATCAGCACGTCTAGGCCATCGACCGTGTTGAGCGCAACGGCGTGACCCGTGGGAAAAATGGCCTCGACCTTGGCGTCTGCCGGCGCAATCACGCGCGTGCCGGTAGGCTGAATCGCCACGCCCTGGCCCAAAAGGCCGGTGGCAAATGTCTGGTCGTTTACCTCGGAAAGCGGAATGACGTCGCCCGAGATGGGAGCATCCAGCGTAAGGACTCGACCACGCATACCAAAAGACCTTAGGACTTTAGTGAACATGCTCCCCCTCGGACATACCAATCGACCAAAATAACCTTAACAGTTTACCACTTGGCACTCGTTTTTGACCATTAGGGAAGTTCGCGCTTGACAACCTCGACGATGTCGTCGACAACGCGCTGGGTCAGCTCGTGCGTCTCGGCCTCGGCCATAACGCGGACCAGCGGCTCGGTACCGCTCGGACGCACCAGAATGCGACCGCGGCCGTCAAGTTCCTTCTCGGCAGCAGCGACGGCATCCCAGATGGGCTGGCAATCGTCCAGACCAGCCTTGTTGTCGGAATGCACGTTGACGAGTACCTGCGGGTACTTCTTCATGATGCCGGCAAGATCGGTGAGGGTACGACCGGTGCGCTTGAGCACGGCCAGCAGCTGCAGAGCCGTCACCAGGCCGTCACCGGTGGTGTTGTGCTCCAGGAAGATGATGTGGCCGGACTGCTCGCCGCCGATGACGGCGCCATCCGCGAGCATACGCTCCAGAACGTAGCGGTCGCCCACGGCGGTCTGAACCATCTCGAAGCC
>DYAA01000019.1 GCA_019419405.1 Collinsella sp.
CCTGCTCTACAGTCCTGCGCAAGACGGAAAGCACATTTAGTGCTTTCCTTTGCGTGCGGAACTCGCGATAAACTTAATTCCGCGCCGCTCCCCGCCCGCGCCGGGCAAGCCCTCCCTTGTACTCCATTTCACTAAAGTGTATGATTCTGAACGTTACATGACTCACTTTACCTAACTAAAGTGCTATCGAGGGGGAATACCATGAATACCGATATGTCTCGTCGTCAGTTTGTTGGTCTAGCCGGCTCGCTCGCCACGGTGCTCGGCCTTGGTCTTGTCGGCTGCGGCGGTGGTGCTGGCAAGGGCTCCGCTGCTGGTTCTGCCGCGGCCAAGGATGTGAAGGGCGCTGCGGAGTCCAAGAAGCTCGTGGTGGGCTTTGATAAGTCCTATCCTCCGTACGGCTTTGTGGGCGATGACGGCGAGTACACGGGCTTTGACCTTGACCTTGCCAAGGCCGTTGCCGATAAGCAGGGCTGGGATGTCGATTACGAGGCCATCGATTGGGATGCCAAGGACACGCTGCTCAACTCCGGCGCCATCAACTGCATCTGGAACGGCTTTACCATGGAGGGCCGTGAGGACGGCTACACGTTCTCCGAGCCGTACATGCTCAACGAGCAAGTGCTCGTGGTCAAGAAGGACGCGGGTATCAAGAGCTGGGACGATCTCGCTGGCAAGACCGTGATCACTCAGACCGATTCCGCTGCGCAGGATGTGCTCGAGGGCGACCAGAAGGATCTGGCCGCGACGTTTGCCACGCTCGATACCATCGGCGAGTACAACACGGCCTTTATGCAGCTCGAGAGCGGCGCGGTCGATGCCGTGGCTTGCGACCTTTCGATTGCCCAGTATCAGCTTGCCGCCAAGCCCGATGCCTATACGCAGCTCGACAAGCCGCTGTCCAGCGAGCACTACGCCGTTGGCTTTAAGAAGGGCGACACCAAGTCCGCCGATGCCGTGACCGAGTCGCTCAAGGCGCTCTACGAGGACGGCACGGTCAAGGACCTGTGCGACAAGTATGCAAGCTATGGTCTTTCCTTCGACAACTGGGTGCTCAAATAGCGGCTTTCCCAGGCACCCGATTTTGCCGTTCAAACCGTCGCTTGCGTACATTTAGTACGCGGCGCTCCTCTTTCACGGCAAACTCGGGCACCTGGAAAACCCGCTTTAGCATTGGGTTCGCTGTTCCGTTACTGTGAAAGAGAGCTTGGGTTGTCTATTCAGGTCATGATGCAGATGCTTGGCCAGGGATTCTTGGTCAGCTTGCAGCTGTTTGTGCTGACGTTGCTCGGGTCGATTCCGCTGGGAATCCCCGTGGCGTTTATGCGCATGAGCAAGGTCGCGCCGCTGCGTTGGATTGCGCGCATCTATATTTCGGTGATGCGCGGTACGCCGCTCATGCTGCAGATGTTTGCCATCTACTTTGCCCCGTATTACGTGTTCGGCATTTCGCTCACGCCCGATTCCAAGTGGACGGCGTGCGTCGTGGCGTTCATCATCAACTACGCCGGCTACTTTGCCGAGATCTATCGCTCGGGCCTGCAGTCGATTCCGCGCGGTCAATACGAGGCTGCCGAGGTGCTGGGCTACTCGCGCATGCAGACGTTTCTGTATATCGTGATGCCGCAGGTCGCCAAGCGCATTTTGCCGGCGATGGGCAACGAGATCATCACACTGGTCAAGGACACGTCGCTGGCGTTCGCCATCGGCGTGGGCGAGATGTTCTCGACGGCCAAGGCGCTGGTCGCCTCGCAGGTGAGCATGGTGCCGTTTGCGATCGCGGCGCTGATCTACTGGGTCTTTAACTTTGTGGTCGAGATGCTGCTGGGCGCCGCCGAGAAAAAATTGGATTACTACCATGATTAATTCGGTAATGAATATATCGAACGCGCGCAAGGCGTTTGGCGGCAATGAGGTGCTCAAGGATATCTCGCTCGAGGTAAAGCGTGGCGAGGTCGTGGCGATTATCGGGCCTTCGGGCGGCGGTAAGTCCACGCTGCTGCGCTGTGCCACGCTGCTCGAGACGCTCGACGGTGGCTCGCTCTCGTTTGGCGACCTTGCTGTCGCGACGGATGCGGGTTCGGGCGCGGTGTACGCAAAGGGCGATGTACCTAAACAGGCGCGCTCGCGGTTTGGTCTGGTGTTTCAGAACTACAATCTGTTCCCGCACTATACCGTGATGAAAAACATCACCGACGCTCCGATCCGCGTGCTCAAGCGCCCGCGCGAGCAGGCGGAGGCCCGCGCACATGAGCTTATTGCACAGATGGGGCTTACGGGTAACGAGAACAAGGTGCCCTGCGAGCTTTCGGGCGGCCAGCAGCAGCGCGTGAGTATTGCCCGCGCCCTGGCGCTCGACCCGGAGATCCTGTTCTTTGATGAGCCGACCTCGGCGCTCGATCCAGAGCTGACGGCCGAGGTGCTGCGCGTCATTAAGGACCTCGCTGCGCAAAACATGACGATGGTGATTGTGACGCACGCGATGCAGTTTGCCCGCGACGTTGCCGACCGCGTGGTCTTTATGGACGGCGGTCGTATTGTCGAGGAGGGACCTGCCGAGCAGGTCATCGACCATCCGCGCGAGCAGCGTACCCGTGAGTTCTTGAGCCGTATCGAGGGATAGGCTCAGGTATTTACTCAACTATTAATTGAGGCGAAGCCGCCACAGGTCTTACGGTCTGTGGCGGCTTTTTGTTTACATCGACGGGGTTCAATAATTGCCTCACAAGCTTGTCTCTTCCTCTCGCCGCCTGTATTCATACGTGCGCCGAAAGGTATGCATGGACAGCCGTCCGTGAGGGTAGGGTGGTGGCATAGGACATTTGGAGGGTGAGTCGGCTCGGCTGCCGACCATGCTGCTCCTGGGACGGCACCGACCGCGAACCCTCCCCGTTGGCGTCGCGCATTGCGCGCGGCCCTGCAAGGAGGTCATCATGGGTGCTCCCAAGACCGGTAACGTAAGGAACGTGGTGCTCGTAGGCCAAGGCGGGGTGGGCAAGACTTCACTCGCCGAGGCCATGCTCCACCTTTCCGGCAAGACCGCCCGCCTGGGCGGCCACGACGGCACCAAGCCCACGCTCGACTATGACCCCGAAGAGGTCAAGCGTGCATTTTCCATCTCGACGACCATTGCGCCGATCGACTGGAAGGGCGCGCGCATCAACGTGCTCGATGCCCCGTGCTATCCCGATTTTATCGGCGACGCCTATGCCGCGATGAGCGTCTGCGAGACGGCTCTGTTTGTTGTCGACGCCGAGGCCGGCCCGCAGCCTACGACGGTTAAGCTCTGGTATGCCGCCGAGGACCTGCGTCTGGCGCGTGCGGTGTTTGTAAACCGCCTGTCGCGCTCCGAGGCCAGCTTTGCGACCACGATGGACCTGCTGCAGGAGCGCTTTGGTACGCGTCTGGGCGCCGTGACCCTTCCCTGGGGCGAGGGCGAGGACTTTGACGGCATCATCGACCTGGTGCGCATGAAGGCGCGCCATTGCAACGGCGCCGAAGCCGTTGAGTCGGAGATTCCCGAGGAGTATCGTGCCCAGGCCGAGGAGGCCCATGACCATCTGTGCGAGTTGGTGGCCGAGGCCGACGACGAACTGATGATGAAATACCTGGAAGGCGAGGAGACGCTGACGCAGGAGGAGCTCGAGGGCCTGCTGTCGAAGGCGATTGCCGAGCGCATTTTTGTGCCGGTCTTTGCGGGCGATTGCATTAAGGAGCAGGGCGTCAACTCGCTGATGGACGACATCGCCACGTACTTCCCGGCGCCGACCGGCTACGGCGAGATGCCGCTCATCGACGGCGACTCGCTCAAGATCTCGAGTGACGATGACCGTCCGGTGGCATTTGTGTTTAAGACCCTGGCCGATCCGCAACAGGGTCGCATCAGCTTTATCAAGGTGCTGACGGGCACGCTTGAGCCGGGCCTTGAGCTGATCAATGCGCGCACGCGCAAGGGCGAGCGTCTGGCTCACCTGTATGTGATGTGCGGCCGTGACATGACCGAGGTCGGCCACGCCTATGCCGGCGATATCATCGTGGCGCCCAAGCTGGCTGCCGAGACGGGCGACACGCTCTCGATTACCGGTAAGGTCGAGGCTGCGGCGTTTAAGTTCCCCAACTCGCAGTACCGTATTGCCATCGAGGCCGAGAATCGCGGCGACGAAGAGAAGCTCTACACGTTTATCGAGAAGGCCTGCAAGGCCGATCCGACCATGAGCATCGACCGCGACGAGGAGACCGGCCAGACCATTATCTCTGCGGTGGGCGAGGCACAGGTTTCGGTTCTGCTCAATCGCCTTGAGGACCGTACCAAGGTTGTGGCAAAGAGCGTGCCGATCCGTATTCCGTATCGCGAAACCATCCGCCGCACGGCAAGCGCTCAGGGTCGTCACAAGAAGCAGACCGGCGGCGCCGGTCAGTACGGCGACTGCTGGCTGCGCGTGGAGCCGCTCATTGGGCCCGACGGCACGAGCGACGGCTACGAGTTTGTGGACGAGGTCGTGGGCGGCCGCATCCCGCGCTCGCTCATTCCCGCCGTGGACAAGGGTGTCCAGGAGACCATGAAGGACGGCATCATCGCTGGCTACCCGCTCACGGGCATTCGCGTGGCTGTGTACGACGGCTCGTATCACAGCGTCGACTCCAACGAGATGGCGTTCCGCGCGGCGGCCCGCATCGGCCTGCGCAAGGCGTGCGCCGATGCCGACCCGGTGGTGCTGGAGCCCATCGAGGAAATCACGGTGACGATCCCCGAGAGCTATGCCGGCGCCGTGATGGGCGACATCTCGGCATCGCGCGGTCGCGTGACGGGCATGGAGACCGACGAACGCGGCGATACCGTGGTCATTGCCCGGGCGCCGCTGGCCGAGCTAACGGATTACTCGACGCGCCTGCGCTCTATCACGCGCGGCACGGGCGACTTTACCATGAAGCCCGCTGGCTATGAGCAGGTTCCCTATGACGTTCAGGCCAAGCTGGTCGAGCGCTATGAGGAGGGTCGCGCCAAGTAGCGTGTGGCGTTGCCTGCAACATACATGCCGATGCAAGGGCCGCTCTGGGTAACCCAGGGCGGCCCTTTTTGATCCCTGGGGGACGGAGGAAAACAGATCATCTTTGGGTTACGGGTGGCGCGGTCGGCACTAGTCTCCGGATGCCTGGTTGCGACCGGTGGCGTAGTCGATCTGCACGTGCGGCTGCAGGTTGTAGCAATATACGTGGAAGCAGAGGGTCTTGCCGTGGTCCTCGACCGATTGGGCCTCAAGGCGCACGCCGCGGCAGAGAAGTTCCTCTTCGTTGTACATGGGCGTGACGCGGTAGAGCACATGGTTGCCAGTGTCGCGGATGTAGCCGAGGATCTGCTCTTCAAACGGCAGCATGCCCGTTTCGTTGAGATAGCGCGTGCCGGTGAGGAGATTCTTGCGATTGGCGTTCTCGCCGCAGAGCGACCAGGCGATGAGGTGGCAGCGGTTGTAGAGGCTTTGACCCGGAATAAAGTCGTAGCGCTGCTGGTGCCAACCGGCGGGATGGATACGCGAGATATCGCCGCGCTTGCCCTGACCGAGCGATTCGGGTCCTATGCAGGCGAGTGCTTTGCGGGTACGGCCCAGGCTGTCGAGTTTAGAGAACTTCTTAAAGCAGCCTTCTTCGGTGGCGCGCTCGTATTCATCGAGCGTGAACGACGGCGTGCCGAGCGAGTGCGTACCATCGGCGCGAAGGGCGACGTAGGGGTTACCGGCGTAGTCGGGAATGCTGGTGAGGTATACGCCGCGCGCGCGGTTGAGGTCGGGGTTTTCGACCTCGTCGATGGGGGTGGTGGAGCTGTCCTCGGCAACGTTGCCGTTGGTGTTGGTCGTGGCGGATTCGGAGCCATCGCCGGAGTCCTCGGAGCTCGCTGTTCCCGATTCGAGCCGGGCGACCAGGTCCGCCTCGTCGTCGGTGCGGCTGGGGCTCTCGTTTTGCTTCTCGGCCAGGGCCGCCGCCTGCTCATCGCTTTGCGGCGACAGCAGCTTGGGCGCCCCGTCGAGCGATCCTGTAAACAGCGCAAATCCCAGCACCACGGCGGTGCCGATGGAAAGTACTTGCTTGTAGGCGGACTTGCGCGACATGGGGGCTCCTGGGTAGTCGGTTGCGAATCTACCAGTCTAGCAGGAGCCGGCAGAGGCCGTTCTGTCGAACAAATACTTAAGATTTGGGACAAACGCTACTGGTTCATTTGCTTCATATTTGACGTATGGCTAGATCGAGGTGGAGCCGAGCCAATTGAGCTTGCATTCGAGAATGCGCTGCTCACCGGGCGTGCTGCTGCCATCGAGTAGCGCGAGGAGCATCTCGGCCGCCTCCCTGCCTTCCTGGTCGACGGGCTCGATGATCGTGGAGACGGTCGGCGTGGTGAGGTTGGTCCAGTCTTCGCAGTTGAGTCCCAAAAGACCGATTTGCTGCGGAAGTAGATGGGCCATGGGCTGGAGGGCCTTGTAGATACGGGGAAGTGCCCACTGATTTTGCACGAAGATAAGGGTTCGCTTGGCGGGGTTGAACTTGTATTTAAAGTACTCGGTAAGCTCACCGACCGACAGCTTGTTGTGGTCGATGGGAATCGCTTTGTAGAGCTGCCCGTTCGCTGCCAGTGCCTCGGCATACCCCTGAAAACGTTCCATGCGGGTGCGCATCTCGGTCATGTTGGCGGCAATGGAGAAAAAGTCCTCGTAGCCGGCGTCGAGGAGTGCCTGCGTGGCGTTGTACACACCGTCGTAAAGGTTGGTTTTAATCCAGCTGGTACCTGGGCTATAGATGGCCGCATCGAAAAAGACGACGGGCTTGCCGGCGCGCTTGATGCGGTCATGAACGGCCTTGAAGTTTGCCGTGGGCTGGATGATAAAGCCATCGACGCCCAGCGAGAGCATCTTGTCGACATACATGAGCTCGGTCTCGGGGTTAAAGTTGCTGGTGCAAACGACCGTTTGGTAGCCCGCGGGGAGCATGACCTGCTCCATGCCGTTGAGGACGAGGCCCGCCCACTTGTTGGTGTTATCCAAGATGATGATGGCGATGACGTGGGTCTGTTTGCCGGTGAGCGTTTGTGCCTGAGCGTTGGGGACGTACCCCAGCTCCTTTATAACGCGCGCGATCTTTGCCTGCGTCTTGTCGCTGAGCTTGTCTCGTTTGTCGTTGAGGTAATACGAGACGCTTGCTGTCGAGGTTCCCGCCTCTCGAGCGACGTCTGCGATCGTAACGCGCTGTTTTGCCACAGCGACTCCTTCCGACAGATGAGCATTTTCCAACATGATGACTTTGAGTCTTGGTGTGGGATGCGCTTCGGTGAGCGACCCTTTCCTTTCATATGAGTATGCAACAAATGCGGTATACGGGTGGGGTCGAAATTTGTGACCGGCATGCGCATCTGCCGTCTACCGAGAAAATCAAATACTTCTTGACTTTTGAAATCGAGGGTAAAATCGCAGGATTCATTTTTGGTTAAACGCATAACTAAATCGCATAACTAATACCCTGACCTGCGCGTTTACCGAATTGAGCTAGTTTTATCAATGCCAGCACCCTATATTGGTCTTGTCGAAAAGACAGCAAGTCCAAACGGCAGGGGATGCTCCGGAGGCCTCCGCAAACGGTGTCTTGCGCACGCAACTCTATGAAAAGAGGGAAGCAATGAAGATCGTAGGCGTTGCCGCCTGTACCGTGGGCATTGCCCACACGTATATGGCCCAGAAGGCGATTCAAGATGAATGCGCCGCCCGTGGCATCGAGTGCAAAGTCGAGGCTCAGGGTGGTCTGGGCATCGAGAACGAGCTGACGCAGGAAGACGTGGATTCCGCCGACCTGGTGCTCGAGTCCGTCGACGTGGGTGTCGAGAATGAGGACCGTTTTGAGCAGAAGATGGCCGAGGGCAAGTTCCTGAAGGTCGGTACCTCGGATGTAATCGCCGATCCGGTAAAGATCATCGACCAGGCTGTTGAGATCATCAAGGCGACGGGCGGCTCCGTTGACGCGCCCAAGGCCGAGGCCAAGGCAGAGAAGAAGGCCGTCTCCGCTGCCCCGCAGGCCCCGACACCGGCGTCCAAGCAGTCCATCTTTGCCGATCCTGGCAAGACGCTGCTCAATGCATTCAATACCGGCGTTTCCTATTTTATCCCCATTGTCGTTATCGGCGGCGTGTTCCTTGCCTTCTCGCTGGCATCCGGCACCGCCGGCGCCAATGGCATGGAGGTTACGAACCCGCTGATGGTGAGCCTTAACACCATCGGTATGGCCGGCATCTCCATGATGATCCCGGTGCTTGCGGCATACATCTCCTACTCGATGGCCGGCAAGCCCGCGCTCGCCCCCGGTTTTGTCCTGGGCTACCTGGTCAACAACGCGGTCGTTACCCCTAACGGCAACAGCGTTTCGACGGGCTTCTTGGGCGCCATGATTATGGCGGTCATCTGCGGCTACTTTGTCCGCTGGATGAAGACCTGGAAGGTCAACAACACCATCCAGACCATCATGCCCATCCTGATCATCCCGATTCTGACCTCGCTTGTCCTGGGTATGGCCTATATCTACATTCTGGCCACGCCGCTTGGCTTTGTGATGGACTGGCTTACCGGCGTGCTCGGCAGCCTGCAGGGCGGCTCCGCCGTCGTCCTGGGCCTGGTCATTGGCGTTATGACCGCCTTCGATATGGGTGGCCCCATCAACAAGACCGCCTCGACCTTCACCATGGCCATCATGGCCTCCGGCATCTACGGTCCTAATGGTATGTTCCGCGTCGCCGTCGCAGTTCCCCCGATCGCCTGTGGCCTCGCTGCACTCATCGCCAAGAACAAGTTCGATGACGCCGACCGTCAGATGGGCATCTCCGCGCTGTTCATGGGCTGCATCGGTATTACCGAGGGCGCTATCCCCTTCGCGGTCAAGGACCTCGGTCACACCCTTCCCGGCATTTGCATCGGCTCTGCTGTGGGTGCGGCGCTTGCCGCCTTCCAGGGCATCGACTGCTACGTCCCGCACGGTGGCTTTATCGTCGCCCTTGCCACCAACAACGTCGCGCTGTTCTGCTTGGACATCGTGATTGGCTCCGTGGTCGCCGCTGCAATCCTGATTGCCATGAAGCCCACGCTCGACAAGCAGGCCAAGTAAACCTTTAAGGACTCCGGTTGTGCGGAGGGATGGATTTGACTCCGCACAACCGCCCCTACACAACAAAATCCATCCGTACTAATAGGGCCCACATCTGGGTCCCAGGGAACTTTTGTCAAAAATCCTCTGGAGAAGGAGAACAAAATGTCCAACCTCACCATCCGCCAGGCCGTTCAGGGCATGCTCAAGCTGCAGGATAGCGGCGATCACGCAACCATGGTCGGCATTGGTCCCATGAGCCCCAACCTGATTCAGGCTGTGTTCGAGCTTGCCAAGGACGAGGATTTCCCGCCCATGTTTATCGCCAGCCGCAACCAGGTCGATATGGACGAGATGGGCGCCGGCTACGTCAACGGTTGGGACCAGACGCGCTTTGCCGCCGACATCAAGAAGGTTGCCGACGAGGTGGGTTACACCGGTCCATACTACCTGTGCCGCGATCACGGCGGTCCGTGGCAGCGCGACGAGGAGCGTAACGCCCACCTGCCCGAGGACGAGGCCATGGAGCTCGCCCGCAAGTCCTTCGTCGCCGACATGGAGGCAGGCTTTGACCTGCTGATGGTCGACCCCACCAAGGACCCCTATCAGATCGGCAAGGTTATTCCGCTCGACGTGGTGCTTCGCCGCACAATCGATCTTATCGACTACCTTGAGCAGTACCGTCGCGAGCATAACCTGCCCGAGGTTGCCTATGAGGTCGGTACCGAGGAGACCAATGGCGGCTTGACCTCTACCGATAAGTACGAGGAGTTCATTTCTCAGCTGCAGCCCGAGCTCGAGAAGCGCGGCTGTCCCATGCCCACCTTTATCGTCGGCCAGACCGGTACGCTCACCCGTTGGACCGAGCAGGTCGGTCACTACAACTTTAAGAATGCCCGCGAGCTCGCCGACATGGCTAAGCGCTACGGCGTGGGCCTGAAGGAACACAACGCCGACTACCTGGATGACGCGACGCTGCTCGAGCACATCCCGGCTCACGTGACGGCCTCCAATGTTGCCCCTCAGTACGGCACCGAGGAGACCCGCGCTTACCTCAAGCTCTGCGCTACCGAGCAGATTCTGGTCGACAACGGCCTGTGCGACGATCCCTCCGACCTGTATCACACGCTGCTGGTCAAGGCTATCAAGACCGAGCGTTGGCGCAAGTGGATGACCGGCGATGACGTTAACCTGCAGGTTGACGACATCCTGGCCGACGACGAGCTCAGCCTGAAGATTCTGGATGTCTCCGGCCACTACGCCTTTAACGATCCCGAGGTCAAGGAGCAGGTCGAGAAACTCTACCGCAACCTCGCTGCCCAGGACATCGACGGCAAGCGCTTTGTGATCGAGCACATCAAGCGCCCGATCAAGCAGTACGTCGTCGGTCTTAACCTCAAGGGCGTCACGAGCCGCATCGAGAAGGCTCTCGAGGACTAAGTAGCTTTTCCTACACGACGCCGGGCCTGGGGCATGTCCTAGCTGCAGGCCCGGCACATAGGACAAAGGGACATCCCCTTTGTCCTATTTTTTGAGTTTTGGATTCCTCCGAAGGAGTTTGCACCATGAAGTTCTTTATCGATACCGCCAACCTTGACGAGATCGCCGAGGCCAAGAGCTGGGGCTGCCTTGCCGGCGTCACCACCAACCCGTCCCTGTACGCCAAGACCGGCGGCAAGCTCGCCGACTTTGAGCCCCATATGCTCAAGATCGCCGAGCTTTGCGAGGGGTTGCCCGTGTCCGCCGAGTCCACCGCGACCACTGCCGAGGGCATGATCGAGGAGGGCAAGCGCCTTGCCGCCCTGGCTCCCAACATCGTGGTTAAGCTTCCCGTGTGCGAGGCCGGCCTCGCAGCCTGCCGCGCCCTGGCCGATGCAGGCGTGCGCGTCAACATGACGCTTGTTTTCTCGCCGACCCAGGCCTTGATGGCCGCCAACGCCGGCGCTCGCTACATCAGCCCGTTTGTGGGACGCTTCGACGACATCGCCGAGGACGGTATTTCGCAGCTTGACAACGTTGTGACCTGCATCAAGAACTATGACTGGACTGGCAAGAACGTCGACGACACCGTCGAAATCATCACCGCTTCGGTCCGCACGCCCAACCACGTGACCCAGGCGGCTCTTCTTGGCGCCGACATCGCGACCGTGCCCATGGCCGCTCTCAAGAAGTGCTTGCATCACCCGCTGACCGACCAGGGCCTTGCCTCGTTCGAGGCCGACTGGAAAAAGGTCGTCGAGGCACAGTAACGATGGTTCTGCCGGCCCAGCATTTGTTATGCCGGGCCGGCGTGCTCAAGAGAGGAAACTCCATGACCGATCAGGAACTGGCCAAGATTGCCAATGAGGTTCGCCGCGGTATTGTCACGGGTGTCCACGCCGCCAGGTCGGGGCATCCGGGCGGATCGCTTGGCGCCGCCGACATTATGACCTACCTCTACTTTGAGGAAATGGATGTCGACCCGGCGAATCCGAGCCGCGCCGAGCGCGATCGCTTTGTGCTCTCCAAGGGACATTGCGCTCCGGCGCTCTATGCCGTGCTCGCCGAGCGCGGGTTCTTTCCCAAGGCGGAGCTCGAGACGCTCCGCCATGTCGGCAGCCGCCTGCAGGGCCATCCCAATATGAATGACACACCGGGCGTCGACATGTCTACCGGATCGCTCGGTCAGGGTATCTCCGCCGCGGTTGGAATGGCACTCGCCGCAAAGCACTGGGGTGACAGCTACCGCGTCTACACGCTGTTGGGCGACGGTGAGTGCGAGGAGGGCCAGGTGTGGGAGGCGGCAATGTTCGCCGGCAACCACGACCTGGAGAACCTCGTCGCTATCGTCGATCACAATGGCCTGCAAATTGACGGCAGTATCGATGAAGTCAACTCGGCTATGCCGCTTGCCGACAAGTTCCGCGCCTTTAAGTGGCATGTGATCGAGCTTGCCGACGGTAACGACATGGCGCAGATTGCAGCCGCCTTTGCCGAGGCCCGCAAAGTGAGCGACTCGCCCGTGGCCATTATCGCCGAGACGGTGAAGGGTAAGGGCGTCTCCTTTATGGAAAACCAGGTGGGTTGGCACGGCAAGGCACCCAACGATGAACAGTTTGAGCAGGCCATGGCCGAGCTCGCAGCAGCAGGGGAGGAGCTCTAATGGCAGACGTCAAGAAAGTCGCCACGCGCGTTAGCTATGGCGAGGCGCTTGTCGAGCTGGGCAATGAGCGCGATGACTTTGTGGTTCTCGATGCCGACCTGGCCGCCGCAACGCAGACCGGTAAGTTTAAGGCTGCACATCCTGAGCGCTTCTACGATGCCGGCATTGCCGAGAGCAACTTGATGGGGCTCGCCGCCGGCATTGCGACCACGGGTCACGTCGCCTTTGCGAGCACATTTGCCATGTTCGCCGCCGGCCGCGCGTACGAACAAGTGCGTAATTCCATCGGCTATCCGCACCTCAACGTCAAAATCGGCGCCACGCATGCGGGTATATCGGTCGGCGAAGACGGTGCAACGCATCAGTGCTGCGAGGACATCGCGCTCATGCGCACGATCCCGGGTATGACGGTGATCGTTCCCGCCGATGACATCGAGGCTCGCGCTTGCGTGCGCGCCGCCTATGAGTTTGAGGGGCCGGTCTACATGCGCTTCGGCCGCCTGGCGACACCGGTCATCAACGACCGCGAGGACTATGAGTTCAAGATTGGTCGCGGCGTGGTCGTGCGCGAGGGGTCCGATGTGACCATCGTCGCTTGTGGCCTCATGGTCGCCGAGGCGCTTGAGGCTGCCGAGGTGCTCGCTGCCGATGGTATCGACGCCGAGGTCATCAACATGCACACGATCAAGCCACTTGATGAGCGCCTGGTGGTTGCCAGCGCCAAGAAGACTGGTCGCGTGGTCACCGCCGAGGAGCATTCGATTATCGGCGGTCTTGGCGAGGCCGTGGCCTCGGTGCTCGCGGAACAGCATCCGGTGCCGATGCGACGCGTCGGCGTGCGCGATGTGTATGGCGAGTCCGGCCCTGCGGTCGATTTGCTGCACAAGTACGGTTTGGACGCCGACGGCATCGAAGCTGCGGTCAGGTCCGTGTTGTAAGGAAGGTTTCCATGGGATTTGTATCTGCCAACCAAGTGACGATCGGGTATACCGCCGCCTCGCGCGAGGACGCCCTGCATTATTTGTCCGGGCAGGCCATCGAGCTCGGATTTGCCGATGACGCATCTGCCGTAGAGGCTGCCTTTATTGCTCGCGAGAACGAGGCCGAGACTGGCCTTGTCGCCGGTTTTGCCGTTCCGCATGCCAAAAGCGACGCGATCCACACGCCGGGCGTTGCCGTGCTTAAACTGGTCGAGCCCGTTGAATGGCCGAGCTTCGATGGGGTACCTGTCGATGTTGCGCTCGCGCTGTACGTGCCTGCCGGCGAGGCTGGAACCACGCACCTGCGTTTGCTCTCCAAGGCTGCCGTGATGCTGATGGACGCCGGCTTCCGTGACAAGGTGCGCGCGAGCACCGATCCCGCCGAGATCGCGGAGCTTATTAACGCCGGGCTCGAGGGCTAGGTGCAACCAGCCCGCTCAATCAATCGATCCTTCTCCAAGGAAAAGGGCCGCAGCGTCGTATGGCGTTGCGGCCCTGTTTGCGTTTCCCATGATAAAACCTGCCAAAACAAACCTGTCCCTATTTGGCAGGTCGGCGGTCCATGCCCGCCAAACTAAGTTGCGGTGGAATAGTTCCTGTTTGGGCCCGAGGGGCCGCAAAACAGGAACTATTCCACCGCAACTTAGGGTACGGTTGGGATGCGTACGCTTTAAAGAGCGGAACCCTTGGTTAGAGAGATTGCTCTTGTCTCTCTAAATGTCTCTCTAAAGAGAAAGTCGGTTAGAGAGATGACCTTAGGTAATCTAGCAGCGAATTCGCTATATCTCTCTAAAACAAGGTACTTATCTCTCTAAAGTTAGAGAGATATACTAAACTTTAGAGAGATAAATCTATTGTTTTAGAGAGACGGAATGCCAATGCTGCTGGATGAACCTCTTGGCCTTATCGTTGAGCGCCTTCGCAGGCGGGGGACCGATGACGCATCGGTAGAAGTTAAAGCCTGCACGAATAAATTGAGTGCAGACGTATGGGAGACAGTGAGCGCTTTTGCGAACACTGCCGGCGGGCTCATTATTATGGGCCTGAACGAAGCCGAAGGATTTGTTCCTTCTGCCAGCTTTGCTATCGACAGGGTGCGCGATCAGTTTGTTTCGGGTATCGGAGACGGAGGCTCAGCGGCGGTGGTGACCCATGCGCCACGGTATGAGCTTGATCGAGGCGAGGTCGACGGGCTCCAAGTACTTCTGGTGCGCATCTTTGAACTTGAGCTCAAAGCGAAGCCATGCTATATCGGCGCGCGCGGCGTGCAGAACGGTAGCTACAAGCGCGTGGATGATAAAGATATCAAGATGTCGCCCGCTGAGCTATATGAGCTACAAAGTGCGTTGCTTCCGAGTGATGCAGACGGTACGGTGGTTTCGGAGGCAACAGTCGAGGATTTGGATCCAGATGTCGTGCGGTCCATTATCGCAAATCGTCGGCTGCAGACCCCGCGCGTTTTGCGCGGGGCCGATACGCTGGAAAAGCAGCTGGCCAGACTCAATATCACTACAAAGGATGGAGCCGTGAAGCTCGCGGGGCTGCTGTCGGCGGGAATTTACCCCCAGCAGTTCTATCCCAAGCTTATGATCGATGTCGCCGTTCATTCCGATGTGGAAAAATCTGCTCCTGGGCAACCCCGGTTTATTGACCGCCAGTTGTGCGATGGCCCGATTCCGGCTTGCATCGAAGATGCCCTCGCTGCGATCGGACGAAACTTGCGCAAAGCGGCGATAGTGCGAGGCGCTGGTAGAAGGGAAGATTGGGAAGTACCCCAGGAGGTTTTGCGTGAGGCCTTGGCGAATGCCTGTATCCATCGAGAGTATTCGCCCATGTTTGTGGGGCAGGCCGTGAGCGTCGATATCTACCCAGACAGAATAGAGATCAAAAACCCCGGCGGGCTTTGGGGCGGAAAGACGGTGGACAATCTTGCGGACGGGGAATCGCGCTGCCGAAACCCAAAGCTCATGAGTCTGATGGGGGCGACGCCGTTAGAGCATGCTGAGGGGGCTGTTGCGGAAAGTCAGGGATCTGGCATCCCGGCTATGATTCGCGAGATGGAGTCTCGTTCGCTTGACAGGCCGAAATTTATCGTTAAGGCCGATTCGTTTACGGTGTTGCTTTCCCGGCACGGGGCGGAGCTTGCTGAAAACCGCATGTGGATTCAGGGCCATGTGGACACCGAACTGACGCATCGCGAGGAAACAATGCTCATGTTTATGCGGGGGCATGGGTGCGTATGCGATGTTCAAAAAATACGAGAGGCTTTGAAGTGGGATTCGGATGACATTCGCCTGATCTGCGGGGACCTTGTCGATAAACATGTCCTGTCAAAATGTGGCAAAGACACGTTTGAAATTATCGATATGAGCAGAGAATTGTCAGCTTCGACGGCGGATAGGATCCTGGAGGCTCTCAGCGCCGGAATGGATATGACGGCGCGAGAAATAGCGGTTGCATCGGGGGTCAAGATTTCGTCCGTCCGTTACCATCTGCCAAAAATGGCGGATAAAGGACTCATTGAAGTAATGGGTTCATCGACGAGCCGCAACC
>DYAA01000190.1 GCA_019419405.1 Collinsella sp.
GGCTATTTTAAACACTGGGAAATCGAGCGTGGAAAGCGGGGGTCTTCGGGGTATAAGACGGCTAATTGTATGCCGTTTTTTGAAAGGAACCCTTATGCCCAGCGTTGCCGTTCTTGCCGCCGATGGCTTTGAAACGATTGAATGCCTGACCATGGTCGATGTCATGCGTCGCGGCGGCGTGCGCGCCACGCTCGTCTCGATCATGCCCACGCGCGAGGTCGTAAGCTCGCTGCAGATTCCCGTAACCTGCGACGCACTCTTTGACGAGATCAACTTTGACGAGTACGACTGCGTCGTGCTGCCCGGCGGCCTGCCCGGCGCCACCAACCTGCGCGCCGACCAGCGCGTCTGCGCCGTAGTCTGCGAGTTCGCCGCGACCAAGCATGTTGCCGCCATCTGCGCCGCCCCGTTTATCCTGGGCGAGCTTGACCTGCTCGAGGGACGCCACGCCACGTGCTTCCCCGGCTTTGAGAAGAGCTTCCCCGAGGGTGCCTATACCGGCGACAAGGTCACACACGACGGCAACATCATCACCGCCAGCGGCATGGCCCAGTCGCTCCCCTTTGCGCTTGAGCTGCTGCGTACGCTCGCCGGCGACAAGGCTGTCGAGAAGGTTGCCGAGGGCATTCAGCTATGATTTTGGCTTCGCAATCACCGCGCCGCATCGAGTTGATGCGCGAAGCGGGCTACGACATCCGCGTCATTCCCGCTGACATCGACGAGACTCCTTTTGATGACGAGGCCCCGCTTACGCTTGTCGAGCGCTTGGCTCGCGCTAAGGCTGCCGCCGTTGCCGCCGAGCACGCCGATCCCAGAGAGCTGACCATCGCGGCCGACACCATCGTCACCTTCGATGGCAAGATTTTGGGTAAGCCGGCAAACGAGGACGAAGCCCGTACCATGCTCCACGAGCTCTCCGGGCGCACGCATCAGGTCGCAACCGGCGTCTGCATCGTTAGAGCCGGAGACGCCACAGCCCCGCACGCCGCCGAGAGCCTGTCGTTTGTCGATGTGACCGACGTGACGTTCTATGAGCTCACCGACGAGCAGATTGAGCGCTACGTCGCCTCGGGCGAGCCCATGGACAAAGCCGGCGCCTACGGCATCCAGGGCGTCGGCGGGCGCATGCTCGTGCATGATATTTCGGGCGACTTCTACAACGTGGTGGGCCTGCCCATCGCTCGCGTCGCGCGTGCGATTCAAAAACTATCGTAATTGCATCTGGCGCTGGGTATCCCCCAGCGCCTACAATTTCGGCGTACCGTACGGATCCCGACCGGGCATAAGGCCCGGCGGAAAACCGATAGGAGTAAAACATGGATACACTGCTTGAGGCCATTGACGTTTGCGATGTCGATGGCTTTTGCTTTGGCAACTACACGGACGAGGAGGCCGGCACCGGTTGCACCGTAATCGTGGCAACCGAGGGCGCCACCGGCGGTGTTGACGTTCGCGGCGGTGCCCCGGCATCGCGCGAGACCGACCTACTGCGTCCCGAGAACACTGTGGACAAGGTCCACGCCGTCTGCCTTTCGGGTGGATCGGCCTTTGGCCTGGAGGCCGCAAGCGGCGTCGCCCGCGAGCTCGAGAGCCGCGGCATCGGCCTTCCCGTCGGCCCCACGCAGGTGCCCATCGTGTGCTCCAGCTGCATCTTCGACCTCGCCTTTGGCGACCCCGCCGTACGCCCCGACATTGAGGCTGGCATCTCCGCCGTGCGCGAGGCGCTCGACAACACCCCCACCACGCTCGAGCAGGGCAATGTAGGTGCCGGCACCGGTGCCACCGTGGGCAAGCTCATGGGCCCCGCCACCTGCATGAAGGCCGGCCTGGGCGCTGCCGCCGTGGCACTCGGCCCTGTTAAGGTGGGTGCCGTGGTCTCGGTCAACGCCTGCGGCAATGTCGTCGACCCCTTCACCGGCGAATGGGTCGCTGGTATGCGCGCCGCAGCAGATAGCGACCAGATCGTCGACATGGAGCTCGCAGCCTTTGCCGCCGCCGGCTCCATGCAAATGCCGCTCGACCGCACCAACACCACCATCAGCTGCATCGTCACCAACGTTGAGCTCACCAAGGCTCAGGCCACCAAGGTCTCCCAGATGGCCGCAGACGCCTATGCACACGCCATCCGTCCCACGCACACCACGAACGACGGCGACACCATCTACACCCTCGCCAGCGGCAAGCTAGACGCTCAGACAAGCGCCACCGTTCCCCTAGACCTACTGGGCATGCTCGCCGTAAGGGCCCTACAGACCGCCATCGTAAACGGAGCCAAAAACGCCAAAACCTCCCACGGCATCCCCGGCGCCGCAAAGTAGCCTAACCTGACCGGTTGCCCGGTGGGGCTTGGTTATGTTTGCTGCTCTACAGTCCTGGCTCGCACGAAGAGCACATTAAGTGCTCTTCGGCTCGTGCGGAACTCGCGACAAACATAACCAAGCCCCACCGGGCAACCTACTCAACAAGATCCCTTTCAGCCCAGGCCCCTGTGTACCGCGCGTCCAAGATCTTCAAATTCAGGCAGCCTGACAATCGATTCTTATAGCAAAGGCCCCTTGGCCTTTAGTTTGATACAAGTTCCGCACGAGCCGGAAAGCACTAAATGTGCTTTCCGTGCGAGCAGGACTGTTCGCAGTAGCAAACTAAAGGCCAAGGGGCCCAGTCAACCTATCAGCAGCGATTACTCAGCAGCTAGTTGAATTTGAAGATCTTTGAGGCAAGACGGTATAGGCCGAGTGTGGTTTTGTCTCCGGCCCGTCCGCGCAGATTGGTGAAGAACCCGACCACGCCGTAGCGGGCACGACGATACATGCGCTCGTCGTAGGCCTTCAAATCATTCCACAGCGTCTTTAGGCGCTCGTCGGCGCAATCTTCCTCGGAAAGTTTGGTGAGTACCGAGCAAATCGCCATCATCATGGTGAAGTAGCCCATCATGTACGAACGCAGGCGCGACGACTCAACATCGCTGTACAAGTGGTACGACTCCATCATGATACGCGTAACACGGAACTGCTGGTCCAGACGCTTGACCATCGTTGCCTCGTTGACGCTCTGGCCTTCGCGACCGATAAAGTAGCGGTAGAGGTCAATGTCGGCGTAGTACATGGTCTTGCAACGCGGCAGCGGTACGTAGGCGTAGATGTTGTCCACATAGAACGTGTGCGGCGGCATGGGAAGGTTGGACTCGCGCAGCACATCCGTGCGATAGCACAGGCTGTGCATGAGTAGGTTCTGGTCCAGGCGGAAATGACCGATCTGATCCCAGGAAAAGATCTTCTTGCGCGGCAGGGCAAATTTGTAGCCAATAGCGGTATGCGTTCCCTCGTAAACTTTCTCGTACACGTAGTTCGAGATAAACAGGTCAACGCGCTGGTCGCGCTCCTCAAGGCCACGCAGAATCGACAGCATGGTCGAAAGGGCAGCGCCGTCAAGCCAGTCGTCCGAGTCGACAACCTTGTAGTAGGTGCCCTGCGCCTCGCGCAAGCCCGAAAGGACGGCGATACCGTGGCCGCCGTTCTCCTGATGCACCGCGCGGATAATGCCGGGGTAACGCGCCTCCCACTCGTCGGCCTTAGCGGCCGTCTCGTCCTTGGAACCGTCATCGACGATGATAATCTCGATGTCGGTGGCATAATCGCTCCCCTCCAGAATGGAGGTGATGCAATGGTCCATGTCCTTGGCGGCGTTATACGAGGGAATACCGAATGTTATGACTTTATGCATGGCAGGCGATAATCTCATCCGAAAGATCGAGGGCGGAGTTGGTCACGGCATCCATATCGTAGTAACGATACTCGGCCAAGCGACCCACCGGGTGGAAGTTCGTCAAGTTCTGGACGCGCTCGAGATAGCGCTCGTAGAGCTCGCGGTTCTCGGGCTCCAGAATGGCGTAATAGGGCGTCTCGCCCGAGCCGGGCGTATAGGCCTTGGAATACTCCTTCATGATGGTGGTCTTGCCGGGCAGGACCTGGCCAGTCATGTTCTTGAACTCGGTGATACGCGTGTAGTCCTCGCTCGTGGTGTAGTTGACGGTGCCCACGGGCTGGAACTGGTCCATATCGAGCGTCTCGAACTTCATATCGAGCGTGCGGTACGGCAACGCACCCAAGTCGAGGCTGAACAGCTCATCGAGAGGACCGGTATAGACAATCTCGCCGCCGTAGACCTTGCCATCGATCTTGACGGTGGTCTCGTCGATTTCAAAGAGATCGCGGGCGTCCACGTCGCAGAACACGTCAATCAGGTCGTGGTCGAGCATGTGCTCAAAGAGCGCCGTGTAGCCCTCCTGCGGCATGCCCTGGAAGGGAGCTTGCGGGAAGTAGCGGTCATCATCGCCCACAAAGACGGGAACGCGGCCGGTGATCGAGGGGTCGATCTGATCGGGCGTCTGGCCCCACTGCTTCATGGTGTAATGCAAAAAGACGTTCTCGTAGACGTAATCGGCGACCTCGGCCAAGTCGGGGTCGTTCTTCTTACGCAGCTCCATAATGGGCACCTTGACATCCTTGCCAAAGGTCTCCACGAGCTTCTGATACAGCTCCTCGCCGCGCTCGTCACCAAAGGCGAGCTTGAGACTCGCATGGTTGAAGGGCACGGGCATAAGGGTGCCGTTGATGTTGGCGAGCACCTTGTGCTGATAATCCGTCCACTTGGTAAAGCGCGACAGGAAATTGTGCACGCGCTCGTTAAAGGTGTGATAGATATGCGGACCGTACTCGTGGATCAGGATTCCGGCCTCGTCAGTGCAGTCATAGGCATTGCCCGCAATGTGGCTACGGCGCTCCAAAACGGCAACACGATAGCCGATGGTCTCGGCAAGACGGCGGGCGCAAACGGCACCGGCATATCCAGCACCGACGACAATCATGTCGTACGCGCCGGCGTTAAAGCCTTCAGGCAGGCCTGAGGTAATCTGCATCGATACTCCTTGTCAAAAGCCACGGGCTCGTTAGCTGGGCTTTTCTCGAACATTCTTCGAGACATATTTATCAGAGCGATTATAGCGCTAATGCGTCCTATAATGAGCTTGCCACACAAGGAAAGCTCAAGCACCGCGGCGTACAAATTTGAAAGGTAAACCCGCTAGCAGCGGGTTTATTCGTGAACAGCCGGGCGCCTGGAGCTTAGTGAAACGCTTGTAAGGAGTAACATGAGCGATTTCCTTAACCGTATGAAGTCTGCCGCCAAGGCCGACCTTAAGACGATCGTCCTGCCCGAGGGCGAGGATCCGCGCACCATCGTCGCGGCCACCAAGATCATCGAGGAGGGCCTGGCAAAGATCGTCATCCTGGGCAACCCCGACGAGATCAACGTTCCCGGCGCCACCGTCATCGACCCGCGCAATGCCGAGAAGCACGAGGAGTACGCGCAGGAGTTTGCCGAGCTCCGCGCCAAGAAGGGTGTCACCATCGAGCAGGCTCGCGCCCAGGTGATGGACGCCACCTACTTTGGCACCATGATGGTCAAGATGGGCGACGCCGACGGCCTGGTCTCCGGCGCCTGCCACTCCACCGCCGATACCCTGCGCCCCGCGCTGCAGATCCTTAAGACCGCCCCGGGCACCAAGCTGGTCTCGGCCTTCTTCGTGATGTGCACCGACACCCCGCAATTCGGCACCGACGGCACGCTGATCTTCGCCGACTGCGGCCTCAACATCAACCCGTCCTCCGACGAGCTCTCCGAGATCGCCATCGCCTCGGCCCACTCCTGGTCCACCTTCATGGGCAATGTTGAGCCGCATGTGGCCATGCTCTCCTACTCCACCATGGGCTCCGCCGGTGGCGAGGTCGCCAAGAAGGTCCAGGAGGCCGTGAAGTTCTGCAAGGAGAAGGCTCCCGAGCTCGCCATCGACGGCGACCTGCAGCTCGATGCCGCTATCGTCCCCACCGTCGCCCAGCTCAAGGCTCCCGGCTCCTCTGTCGCCGGCAAGGCCAACGTGCTCGTATTCCCCGACCTCGAGGCCGGCAACATCGGCTACAAGCTGGTCCAGCGCTTCGCCGGCGCCGATGCTTACGGCCCCATCCTGCAGGGCATCGCCAAGCCGGTTAACGACCTTTCGCGCGGCTGCTCTGCCGACGACATCGTGGGGGTCGTGGCCATCACCGCCGTCCAGGCTCAGATGGCTGAGTAGCGCACGCACTCGCCCGAAGGCCGTACGGGCTAACTCCTGAAAACGTCCTCGACCAATGAAACGCCCCCGTTCTGCTCCTTCGGAGCTACGAACGGGGGCGTTTCTGGTCTGCGGATTGTTTTCAGGGGTTAGCCCGCACGGCCTTCTACCACAACGTAGCAATTAGGGTATCTGGAGTGGACGGCGGCTTGGCTACGAGCTGGGGCTGAAGATCTGAATGGTCGGGCGCCGTTGCCGGGAGCGCAGGCATTGCTGGCGATGGTCACTTTGGGGCTGGAATTTCCGCCTGCTAGCAAAAAGGCCTCCGGAGCTGTTGCTCTGGAGGCCTTTCGTTTACTTGCAAATGCACGCGTTAGTTGTTCTTGGTCAGGCGCTCGACGTCGTGGGCGATCATGTATTCCTCGTCGGTGGGGATGACCATGACCGTAACGGCGGAACCGGCGGCGCTAATGACCTGCGGTCCGTTGCCCACGGCCTCGCGGTTCTTGTTGTTGTCGATGCGCACGCCCAGCCACTCAAAGCAGTCGCAGAAGGCCTTGCGGATCGACCAGTCGTTCTCGCCGATGCCGGCGGTAAAGGTGATGGTGTCCACGCCCGCCATGGAAGCGATCATGGAGCCAGCCTGCTGCATGGCCTTGTAGGCGAACATATCGAAGGCGAGCAGGCAGCGCTCGTCGCCCTCGGAGGCGCGCGTACGGATGTCACGGGCGTCGTTGGAGATGCCCGAGATGGCAAGCAGACCAGACTGCTTGTTCATCATGTCATCGACTTCCTGGTAGCTGTAGCCGCCCTCGCGCTGCAGGTAGCACACGGTAGCCGGGTCAATGGAACCACAACGGGTGCCCATCATCAGGCCGTCGAGCGGCGTGAGGCCCATCGTGGTATCGCGGCATACACCGTCCTCGATGGCGGCAAGCGAGGCGCCGTTGCCCAAATGGCACGAGAGCAGGCGGTGGCAGCGCGAGCCCAGGATCTCCTTGGCCATCATCCACTCATAGCGGTGACTCGTGCCGTGGGCACCGTACTTGCGCACGTGGTACTTGTCGCACACGTCCTTGGGCAGCGCGTAGGTGTAGGCGACCTCGGGCATGGTCATGTGGAACGAGGTGTCGAAGACGGCCACGTTGGGCAGCTCCGGATACTTCTCGCGGCAATATTCGATTGCCGCGGCCTCGCCGTAATTGTGCAGCGGGGCGAGCGGAGCAACCTCGAGGATCTTAGCCATGACCTCATCGTCGACGACCGCGGAATCATCGAAGTGCCAGCCACCCTGAACGATACGGTGGCCGATGCCATCGATCGTAAAGTCGGTCTTCTCGAGCTCCTCGAGCACGCGCGCAATGGCGCAGCGATGATCGGGAAAAGGAATCTCCTCGGTCTGCTTGGCACCACCGTTCTCGGAGTGGCCAAAGATGCCCATGTCCGAGCCGATACGCTCGCAGTTGCCCTTGGCGAAAACCTCGCGGGTATCGGTATCCAAAAGCTGATATTTAAGGCTCGAGCTGCCGGCGTTGACAACAAGTACGTTCATGAGACTCCTTTGCAGTGCGATACGGTCGGCGCAGACCCCTTAAGGCGGCCGCATGTTAATAAGAAGTTATCACAACTTGATAAATAGCTATCAGGCATATCGCTCAACGAGACAAAAGAGGGGCTGAACGGCGCTCGGTCGTCCAGCCCCTCCCCTCTTGCAATTACTTGCCGTTGACGATGCGCTCGACGTCGGAAGCGATCATGAACTCCTCATCCGTGGGGATGACGAAAATCTTGACCTTGGAATCCTTGGCAGACAGGCACCAAGCGCCGTCACCACGCAGGGCGTTGCGGGCATGATCCATCTTGACGCCCATAAAGGCCAGGCGGTCGGCAACGCCGGCGCGGACGGCCGGAGCGTGCTCGCCGATGCCGGCGGTAAAGACCAGGGTGTCCATACCGCACATAGAAGTGGCCATCTCGGCAGCCTTGGCGGCAATCTTGTAGACAAACATGTCGAAGGCGAGCTGAGCCTCGGGGTCGCCAGCGGCGGCGAGCTCCTCGACGTTGCGGCAGTCGTTGGTCTTGCCGCCGGTCACAGCCAAAAGGCCGGACTTCTTGTTCATCATCTCGTCGACCTCGTCGAAGGTGTAGCCGCCCTCGCGCTGCAGGTAGCACACGGTAGCCGGGTCGATGGAACCGCAGCGGGTGCCCATCATGACGCCGTCAAGCGGGGTGAGACCCATGGTGGTGTCCATGCACTTGCCGTCCTCGATGGCGCACAGGGAGGCACCGGAACCGATGTGGCACACGACGACCTTGCGGGCCCCGCCGTTGGTCATCTCGGCGACCTTCTTGGAGATGTAGCGGTAGCTGGTGCCGTGGGCGCCGTACTTACGAATGTGCAGCTTGTCGCAAACATCCTTGGGCAGAGCGTAAGTCTTGGCGACCTCGGGCATGTTGAAGTGGAAAGCGGTGTCATAGACCGTGACGTTGGGCAGGTCGGGATACTGCTCCAGGCAGTACTCGATAACGTTGGCCTCGGGGTTATTGTGCAGCGGGGCGAGCGGAGCAACCTCGCGGATCTTGGCGAGGACGTCCTCGTCGACGAGGGAGGAATCACCGAAGTACCAACCGCCCTGAACGATACGGTGGCCGATACCCTCGATCTTGACGCCGTTGGCCTCGAGGTCCTTCAGGACGACCTCGATGGCGACCTTGTGGTCGGGGAACTCGATGTTCTCGGTCACCTTCTTGGAGCCGTTGGCAGCGTGGGTGAAGGTACCGCCGGTAAAACAGACGCGCTCGCAGGAGCCCTTTGCGGACACCTTGTGGGACTTGGTATCGATGACCTGATACTTAAGGGTCGAAGATCCTGCGTTGACGACCAGAACGTTCATGTGTCTCCCTACTAACAGGCGGTGTGGCGCCGCCAGGTTACATACGCTTCAATAATAAACCCAAACGCCCTCGCGCTCGGGTTTATTGCGTTGATATATAAGTTATCGGTGCCCAAATACTCATGACCTTTGGCTTGTAAGACGAAATAGCGCGGGGATATACACAAGGGAAGAAATCCCGAGCGCGACAAGCAATACGACTCGAATGCCCGCAACGCTACTCAACACAGCGTTGAGCAGATAGAAAAGAACGGCACCCACCGCCACCATCTGGCTTTGAACCGAAATCAGTGAACAGCGCATCGAAGAATCGGCTGCCTTTTGAAAAATTGAGTATTTAATTGGAGCAAATAACGAGTACGCAACCGTCTGCAGCACATAGAACACGGGCAGCAAATTAGCCGGAGTAAGGGGAATCAAAAACAAAGCTGTCAGGAAAAGGCGCACGATGCCGCAAATACGCGCAAAGCGGCCCTTGTCGACATGAGCAATCGCACAGGGCACAATAAGTCCCATGGAGGCCGAGGCAAGGAGCTGGACCGCAATGGTGACACCCGAAGCGACGGCATTCATTCCGCGACCCGCAAGCAGCAGTGAGAAAAAGTCTTCCAGGGCGACAAAAGCAAATGCCTGAGAACAGTCCATGATGAACGCTGAACGAAGAATGCCATTACCCGCAATAGCGGTACCGATCATCTTCGGGCTAATCCCATGTTCAGGTGTCGTCGCAGTGCCCCCTCTTCGCATTTCAGGAATGCAGACAACGACAACCAACGTCAACACCATTGCGATGATATCTGCCGAAAGACCAATGAGATATGCACCGACGGACGAAATGAAACCGCCCACGCAAGCGGAGATGGCATAAGAGGCATAGAAAACAAATCGCTCAACGACATTAAGTCTTACGAGCTGGTCCTGAGAGACGCTGTCAATGTAAATCGCTTCGATGGATCCGCTCACACACGCAACGGCAAAACCCTTGAGAGCGAACGCACCGATTAAAAGCAGGGGAGAACGGACGAGAAGCAGGGCGGCGTAGTATCCAAGCATTCCCACGACGCCAACGAGACCGCTTGTCTTTCGTCCAAACCTATCAGCAATATAGCCAGTGGGAACTTCAAGGATGAACTTGCTCACTTGATATGCAATCATCATGCTAGAAATCGATACCATCGAAAGTCCGACGAACTCAAGGTAGACAGTTAGAAAATACAAGATGGTGCTGAAGTTCGACAGAAAAACGAACGTCATATAAAGCAAAACCGTACGGTTTTTCATGCTCCACCCTCCAAGAGTCAGCAATCTAAATCGGAATCTTGGAAAAGCATGAGGGCAAAGCTGTCAGCTATGTGTTACAAGGCGTCAATAATCACTTGATGCCTCGAAGCCAATTAATCTCACGAAGCAAGATGACGCAATAGGTGCAGAAAAACCGTCTGGTGTCGATCAGTCCAGGAATTTTGCCGATAGCAAAAGTAGATAGGCAAGGTTACATCACGCGAACCTTCAATTGAGCACTCACTCACTTCTGATCCATCCGACGCAAGAGAGGACCCAGACAAACCCAATATCAATCCCCCGGCTTGAAGAAACTCAGTCTGCGCCCTGTTTCCGTATTCAACATCACGGAAGCGAAAATTGACGAGCTGGGCTTCGGGACATTGATTGATTGCATTGAGACAGGGTGACAAATTAATGGGAACAGCGAGCCTGCCGCCCAGTAACTCGCGAATGGTCATGGCGCCCACAGATTGATGACCCGCTGGGCATGAAAGAACCTTGAGCTCCTTTTCACCCAAATATTTTGAAGAAAGGACGCTGTCCCGTGGTTCCTCGAATGAGATAGCCGCATCCGAAATGCCAAGCACAAGTGATTCAAAGCATGTGGCCGTTGGCTGATGCCACACATCAAGGTGAATCTGGGGGTGCGAGCGTTCAAACGAGTCATACCAGCTTTCGGCAAAAAGGCGCCCCCGCCCATGAAGGCAGGGGGCGTAAAGACGAAAGTGGCCATCGGGCGAAACGCCGTCGCCCCTCGATTGAGCGTACTTTTTGAGATCGTCGACTTGTGCCAGGATCACGCGCGCACGACGCGCAAATTCTCTGCCCGCCGGAGACAAAACAGCCTCCCCCGCCGATCGGTCGAGCAAAACAATCTGATACTCAGATTCCAGCTTTTTGATTGCCGACGAAACGGCCTGCGGACTCACATGAACGGCGCGAGCTGCTTTGCGCACGCCGCCATAGTTCGCTAC
>DYAA01000191.1 GCA_019419405.1 Collinsella sp.
TTTTGTGCCGCCACCGCGCTTGGGGGTGGTTTTGGTGCCTGGCGCCGTGGCGAGCGTTGCTCTAACATGGGGCTCTTTACTTGATATGTATGCCCCAGTTGACGCCGTCCGAGAGCCCCGAAACGTGGGGCATGTGTCCCATGTTTGCGTTGCTGCCGCCTATCGTGTGTCATAGAAATCCGCGATGGCCAGGCACGCTGACGCTCATATGCTTATGGGCTAGACTTAACACCATTACGTGTTCGATGCGGTTGGTTGGCGGTTGCCGCCCGACCGATGTATATGACTTGAAGGTGCGTGCACATGAGCCAAGAGATGATGGACAAGACCTGCCGCGGGTTTGCCGCGGCGCTTGCCGCGCGCGAGCCGGTTCCCGGCGGTGGCAGCGCGAGCGCCTTTGTGGGTGCGCTGGGCGCCTCGCTGTGCGGAATGGTTGCCCGCTACGGTGCGACCAATCCCGCGCTTGCTGATCGTGCGGATGACCTGACGCGTGCGTTTGCCCAGGCTGATGAGCTAGCCCAGGAGCTTGTCGAGTTGGTTGCCGAGGACGTTCGTGCCTACGGGCAGGTGTCGGCGGCATACGGAATTCCACGCGACGATCCATCTCGTGCGGGTGCGATTCAGGATGCGCTGCATGTGGCCGCTATGCCGCCGTATCGTATTATGGATGCCTGCGGGCGTGCACTGGCGCTGCTCGAGGACATGGCCGACAAGGGTTCGCGTCAGCTGCTGTCCGATGTGGCGTGCGGCGCCGTGTTCTGCCGTGCCGCTATGCAGGGCGCGAGCTTGACGCTCTTTGCGAACACCACGTCTATGAAGGATCGTGCACGCGCCGAGGAGCTCGAGGCAGCGTGCGATGAGCTGCTGGATACGTGGTTGCCGCGCGCTGATGCGCTGGCGCGCCGCGCCTCCGACGCTGCAAGGAAGAGAGGATAGCCATGGCTGAGCTGCTGAAGGGTGCTCCCGTCGCCCGCGCGTTGACGGAGGAACTTGCTGTTCGCTGTGCCGCTTTGCGCGAGCGGGGCGTTGTTCCGACGTTGGCTATCGTGCGTGTAGGTGAACGCGAGGACGACCTGTCCTACGAGCGCGGTGCCCTCAAGCGCTGCGAGAAGGTTGGCATCGAGGCTCGCCGCATTTTGCTTCCCGCCGATGTTTCGCCGGACGAGCTGTTGACGGCCATCGAGGACATCAATGCCGATTCGGCTGTTCATGGCTGTCTGATGTTCCGCCCGCTGCCCGCCGGCCTTGACGAGAACGCCGTCGCCGCAGCGCTCGATCCCGTCAAGGACGTTGACTCTATGACGCCGGCTTCGCTGCTCACCACGCTTTCGGGGCGCGGCGAGGGTTTTGCTCCTTGCACGGCTGAGGCCGTGTTGGCGCTACTGGATCATTACGGCGTTGAGCTGGATGGGGCCAAGGTCGCGGTCGTTGGTCGGTCGCTGGTGATTGGCCGTCCCGTTGCCGCCATGCTTACGGCTCGCAATGCCACAGTGACGACGTGCCATACGCATACGCACGACCTTGCTGCCGAGTGCCGTGCTGCCGACATTGTGGTTGCCGCCGTTGGACGCGCGCGTACGATTGGCGTGGATGCGGTTCGAGAGGGCCAGACGATCATTGATGTTGGCATTAATTGGGACGAGGCCGCTGGCAAGCTGGTGGGTGACGTCGATTCTGATGCTGCGGAGCCGGTCGTTAACGCCATCACGCCCGTGCCGGGCGGCGTGGGCGCTGTGACGACGGCGATCCTCGCCAAACACGTGATCGAGGCGGCCGAGCGCGCATCGAAATAGGCGTTTTGGGCTGTTTGAGGGGTTAGCTCTATACCCCGTGGACAAAAAATGCCAAATATGAGTACTGTTGCCAAGATAGTCACATATTCTTTAGGTCAAATAGGCTCTCTAACGATATTTATTATCGATAAAGAGCCTATTTTATTGGACCTATGAGGAATTACATCATCTAATTTTTGAACAAATGTAGACTTTTGACACCCATACGTAGCAAAATTGATGTTACTAAATTGGTGACAGTACTCACATTTGGCATTTTTTGACCACAGGGGTTGCCAGCGCCGTGGTTTCGCCCTTTCTGCGCCGAAGCGATACACTGTTATCGTTTGATTTCTTCGCTCAAGGAGGATGCGCATGCCGTGCACAACGATTTTGGTTGGTAAGAACGCGAGCTACGACGGGTCGACGTTGGTTGCCCGCAACGAGGACTCGTCCAACGGGGTGTTTGAGCCCAAGCGTATGCGCGTGGTGCATCCCGACGAGCAGCCGCGCGTCTATACGAGCGTCCTGAGTCACCTGACCGTTGAACTGCCCGATAACCCCATGCGCTACACGAGCGTCCCCGATGTTGTCCCGGGCCACGGCATCTGGGCCGAGGCCGGTTTCAACGAGCTCAATGTGGGCATGTCCGCAACCGAGACGCTCACCACCAACGAGCGCGTTCGCGGCGCCGACCCGCTCGTCGACTACGTGCCCGCCAAGGGCAACGAGGACGAGGACGGCTATGTTCCGGCGCAGCCCGGCGGTCTGGGCGAGGAGGACATGGTGACCCTGGTGCTGCCATATGCCAAATCCGCCCGCGACGGCGTACGCATTCTGGGTGACCTGCTCGAGCGCTATGGCACCTACGAGAACAACGGCATCGCCTTTAGCGACGTGGACGAGATCTGGTGGCTCGAGACCATCGGCGGTCACCACTGGATCGCCAAGCGCGTGCCCGATGACGCTTATGTGACCATGCCCAACCAGCTGGGTATCGATAGCTTTGACCTGGATGACGCCGAGGGCGCCCAGGCCGATCACATGTGCTCCGCCGACCTGCGCGCTTGGATGGCCGAGTGGCATCTGGACTTGACGCTGGGCGTTGAGGGCGACGGTCCGGCGACGGTCTTCAACCCGCGCGAGGCCTTTGGCTCGCACAGCGACAGCGACCACGTCTACAACACGCCGCGCGCCTGGTATATGCAGCGCTGCCTTAACCCCAGCGATGTGTGGGACGGTCCCGAGGCCGACTACACGCCCGAGAGCGACGACATCCCCTGGAGCCGCGTGCCTGAGCGCAAGGTGACCATCGAGGACATCAAGTACGTGCTTTCGAGTCACTACCAGGGCACGGAGTACGACTGCTACGGCAGCAAGGGTACGCCCGCCACGCGCGGCGCCTATCGTCCCATCGGCATCAACCGCAACAGCCAGCTCGCCGTGCTGCAGCTGCGCCCCTATGCGCAGCCGGCGTATCGCGCCGTGCAGTGGATGGCCTTTGGCTCCAACTCGTTTAACGCGCTGGTTCCGCTGTACGCCAACGTCGAGACCATGCCCGAGTACTATGCCGACACGCAGGCTCGCGTGACGTCCGAAAACTTCTACTGGGCTAACCGCCTGATTGGTGCGCTGGCCGACGTCCGCTTCCATGAGTGCGGCCGCGCTGTGGAGGACTACCAGGAGAAGGTCGGCGGCATGGGCCACAAGCAGATTCACGATGTTGACGTTGTCGTAGCCGTTCTGCCCGAGGCCGAGGTGCCTGCCGAGCTTGCACGCGCCAACGAGGCCTTTGCCGAGCTTGTTCGCGTGGAGACCGATGCTCTACTGGGCAAGGTGCTCTACACCACGAGTTGCGCCATGAAGAATTCCTTCGCGATGAACGACAACGTGAGGTAGGGATTTCCCGTCGATCGAATAGCGCTAAAACGCTTTGTCGCTTTCACTCAATCTTGGGTACAAGAACGCCAATGCAGTTGTTTGTGATTGGAGACAACCATGGTTATGAAACTCGATCAGCTTGTTAACGGTGCCATTAACGTGGGCTTCGGCGCCGCCGCTGTTGCCGTCGAGGGTAGCAAGAAGGTCCTCGACGACCTCAATACCAAGGGTGAGCAGGTGCGCAAGGACGCAGGCGCCCCCGATATCGCCCGCAGCGTGTCCGACATGTTCGAGCAGGCCGGTGGCACCATCTCCGACCTGACCGAGCGTCTGGGCACGCAGGGCGAGACCGCGGCCCAGCGCGTGCTCGACGAGCTCATTCTGGCTCGCGTCCGCGTTATGACTGCTCCCGAGCGTACGGCCTTCCTGGCCCATGTGCGCGACATCGTCGATTCGGTCGAGGACAACGTGACCTCGGTGCCCGTCGAGTCCGTTGAGCCCGACGATGCGAAGGACACCGAAGAGGCCGAGTAGCAGCGCAGATGGCAGATTCCACCACCGATTACAACAATCTAGATCCCTTGGGTGACGAGGCGGCGGTTGTCGATGAGGTCGACGCCGCCGTCTCGGGCGCTCGCAAGAAGCCGCGCGCTGTCGATATGGTCCCCGAGGAGCCCGACGCGATGGCGCCGGACGAGGAATATCAGCTCACGCCGGCGGGTCGCCGCGAGCGCATCGGGCAGATTGTTCGCCTGGTCAAAAAGTACCGCGTGTGGGATAACCTCACGCCGGTTCGTTTGCGCCGCCTGCTCGAGGAACTCGGCCCCATGTTCGTCAAGATGGGGCAGATTCTGGCCAACCGGTCCGAGATTCTGCCGCAACGCTTTTGCGACGAGCTGCGTCGTCTGCGCTCCGACGTGGAGCCTGTACCGTACGAGGTCGTACTCAGTTGTCTGGAAGAAGAATACGGCCTGCGCCTGGGGGAGATGTTCGATGCGATCGACCCCAATCCGCTTGGTAGCGCATCGCTCGCGCAGGTGCACCGCGCTCGTCTGGTGACGGGCGAGGACGTGGCCGTCAAGGTGCAGCGCCCCGGTGCGCAGCAGGTTATGGCACAGGACATCGATATCATCCGCTCGGTGGTGCGTATCGTTTCCAAGTTCGTCAACACCGATCAATTCGTTGACCTGCACGGCGTAGTCGAGGAGTTGTGGACCTCGTTTCGCGAGGAGACCAACTTTTTGGCCGAGGCCAAAAACCTCAACGACTTCTACGAGTTCCATAAGAGCGTTCATGGCGTGACGTGCCCTAAGTCCTATCTGGACCTGTGCACCGAGCACGTGGTGGTCATGGACTATGTCGACGGCATTTCGATCGCCGATCCTGAACGCTTGGTGGCCGAGGGCTATGACTTGGAAAAGATCGGTGCCGCTATCGTCGAGGACTACTCGACGCAGGTGCTCGATGACGGCTTTTTCCATGCCGACCCGCATGCGGGAAACATCATTCTCAAGGACGGCATCGTTTACTTTATCGACTTGGGCATGGTCGGACGCATGTCGAGCCACGATCGTGGCATCGTCAAGGACATGATTTTCGCCGTGGCCGAGGGTGACGTGCCCAAGCTCAAGGATTCGCTCATGCGCTTCGCCGTGACGCGTGGCGACTCGGCCGAGCTCGATCATTCAGCGTTTTTGTCCGATTTGGACTTTATCGTGGCTGACTTTGCGGGTCTTGATCTTAAGGACCTGGATATCGGCGAGTTTTTGACCTCGCTGCTAAACCTGGCGCGCAAAAACGATGTTGAGCTGCCGAGCGTGGTAACGATGTTCGCGCGCGGCATGGTGACGCTCGAGGGTTTGCTGACCGAGTATATGCCCAACGTCAACATGATCCAGATCATCCAGACGCACATCAAAAACGAGAAGAGCACCTATGCGCGTGTGTGTGATATGGGACGCGATCTGGCCGCGAGCAGCTATCGCGCGGCAAAAGGCTCGCTCGAGGCGGCCGAGTATTTGGGCTTGGCTTCGCGTATGCTCACGCGCGGCCAGCTTAAGGTGAACACGCAGATCATGAGCAGCGATAAGGCGCTGCGACAGCTGGGCGGAATTATCGACCGCATGTCGATGGCTATCGTGATCGCCGGTCTGTTTATCGGTTCGTCGGTGGTGTACTACGCACGCATCGAGCCGGTTGTGTTTGGTATCCCGGTCATTGGCTTTATGGGCTACGTGAGCGCGCTGGTGCTGGCGCTTATGCTGGGCCGCAATATCTGGCTCAACAGCCACGGCGGCAAGCACTAGAGGCTGCGGCCGTCACCGCATTTTCCTATCGCAAACAATAGCTTTTACCTTGGGCTTCGCCTGCGTGCGAGGCCCTTTTGCGTGATACCATTTTGACGGTAATAATCGATGGCCTAGATGGTGGTGCGGAGACGCACGAATGCGCGGTTTTCCTGCGCGTTTGGGAGAATCGGGGTGCAAGTCCCCGGCTGTACCAGTAACCGTAATTCCTCTTGGCTCGGGATGTTCGCGTCGCAGATCGGACGGCGCGCCCGAGTCGTTAAGGTTAAGTCGGATCGCCTCCCATCTTGCGTGCGGCTGCGGCGTATGCCGCCGGTGTGCATAGGGCTCTGGAGGGAAGGAGGACCCCGATGGGGGAACTCGAGCGCAACATGCGCGATGACGTGGGGCAGCCTCAAGGCAACGCTCCAAGTACAGACAATGGGGGACAAATGGATATGTTTGAGGACGAGCGTGTGTGCGCCTCGTTGCATCGCCGTGGCGCGATTGCACGCGGTATAGCCAAGCGCGGCCTGGTGGCATTCCTGGCCTTCGCGATGGCCTTTGGCACCACGCCGGCTCAGCTGTGGGCCGAGGGCGCCGAGGGCATTGCCGAGGCTGTGGCTCAGGCTGCGACGCCGGGCGAGGGCACGGGTGCCGCGGACGGTGCTGCCGACGGTGTCGTTTCTGAAACCGGCTCTAACGCGAGCGATGCGTCGGTTAACGATGGCGCTTCGGCGAATGCCGCAGATAGCAACGGCGTAGCGTCGGACGATTCTGCCGCAGTCGAGGCTTCTACTGCTTCGCCG
>DYAA01000192.1 GCA_019419405.1 Collinsella sp.
CGCTTGAGTCCGGAGATGTCGCGGACGGCGTACACGCGTGGCTGGCGCTGCAAACGCTGCCTGTTGCTGCTGCCGGTGTTGCCGCAGCGCTCGATCTTGTTACCGGCGAGGTCGAGATCGTTTTGCGTGGGCTTGTGGACCAGGCTGCCGTGTGCGAGCTTGCTGCGGGCGGTGCGGTGCTCTACGCAGATGCCTCGGCTCTCGATGCTGCAATGGATGTGCTGGCTGCGGCCTTGTCCTCCATGCACGCGGCGGCTCCCAAGGAGATCGGCTTTACGTCCGGTGCGGTCGCGCACGCGGCTTGGCCGGGCGCCGGTAACGATGTCGCGATGGCACTTATTGCCGAGGGCTGTGCACGTGGCGTGTGCGCCGTCGACGGTGCCGAGGTGTTCGACCCGCATTCCGCCGCCGCGGCGATACGCGTGGTGCGCGAGGCTGGCCAGCGTATCGTGGCCCTGCTGGATGAGGCCGATCTTAATGCGCCGACGCTTCCCGAGGTGAGCGAACAGTTGCAGCTCGATCGCGACACCATGACGCGTGCCCTGCGCGAGCTTTCGCTCAACCGCGCGATCGTTAAGATCGAACGCGACGTTGCCTTGTCTGCCGCCGCGGATGCTCATGCGCACGAGCTTGTTGCCGCCGCTATCGAGGCTGCCGGCGGTGCTGCCACCACGAGCGTGCTGCGTGAGGCCCTGGGCGTGTCGCGCAAGCGTGCCATCAGCATCCTGGAGCATCTGGATGCGGTGCGTTTTACGGTGCTCGACAAAGAGGCCGGCGGCCTCAGATCGCTTCGCTAGGGGCCGCCGTATCACTGTCCGCCACAAAACCTGCCTATCTACTACGTTTAAGTGACTACCCTCGACCATGCCAAAATCCGCAAAAGTAAAACCGCAGGTAGACGGCTTGCCGATGCTACGAAAAAGCGGGTATGGTCAACCCCTGCAGGTTAAACATAGTAGATGGGCCGTTTTCGTGGCGCGACACTGTGCGTTTGGTAAAATACCGCCACGTTTGGGAACGGATGGGCTCCGGTGGGCCCCGCGGTCCTCAAAACCGTTGTGAGGCGTGCAAAACGTCTTGGATGTGTTCGATTCACATACGTTCCCGCCAACGCATCCTGCCAACCACCACAAAGGTGCCTGTCCTCTTTGTGGTGGTATGGACCATGTGGACGAAACAGCTTCGAAACACGCGATTTGTACGTCGGGTGCTCAAAAACGCTTCTACCTGCATCGTAATCAAAACGAAACATCTGCTCGTCGGCTTATGCGAAACTTTGCTGCAACAGTGCGATATTATCCATACTCGATAAAGCTCGCGGCGCATGGGGCGCCGCGAACGACACCTTTCTTTTCCATCAATTGGAGGAAGCATGAGCTACACGCAGAAAGTTCTCGACGAGCTCAAGGCCCGCTATCCCGAGCAGCCTGAGTTCATCCAGGCCGCGACCGAGATCCTCGGCACCATCCAGCCGGCGCTCGACGCCCATCCCGAGTACGAGGAGGCCGCCCTGCTTGAGCGCCTCGTCGAGCCCGAGCGCATCGTTATGTTCCGTGTCCCCTGGGTCGATGACCAGGGCAAGGTCCAGGTCAACCGCGGCTACCGCGTCGAGTTCAACTCTGCCATTGGACCCTACAAGGGCGGCCTGCGCTTTAACCCGACGGTCACCCTTGGCATGCTCAAGTTCCTGGGCTTGGAGCAGATCCTCAAGAACAGCCTGACCACCCTTCCCATGGGCGGCGGCAAGGGCGGCTCCGACTTTGACCCCAAGGGCAAGTCCAACAACGAGATAATGCACTTCTGCCAGTCCTTCATGACCGAGCTCTATCGCCATATTGGCCCCAACACCGACGTTCCCGCCGGCGACCTGGGCGTTGGCGGCCGCGAGGTTGCCTACATGTTCGGTCAGTACAAGCGCCTGACCAACGAGTGGACCGGCGTCCTTACCGGCAAGGGCCTCTCCTTTGGCGGCTCGCTCGCCCGTACCGAGGCCACCGGCTACGGTCTGGTCTACTTTGTGGACGAGTACCTCAAGAGCCGCGGTGAGTCCTTCGAGGGCAAGAACGTCGTCGTTCACGGCTCCGGTAACGTCGCCATCTACGCGGTCCAGAAGGTCGCCCAGCTCGGCGGCAAGGTGCTGGCCTGCTCCGATACCCACGGCTGGGTCGAGGATCCCGACGGCATCGACTACTCCGTGCTCGAGCACGTCTACAACCAGAAGCGCTCCGGCCACGACAAGGGCGTTACGCTCGCTATGTACGTCGACGAGAAGCCCAATGCCACGTGGCACGAGGGCGACGGCCGCGGCGTGTGGCAGCTTCCCTGCGACATCGCGCTGCCCTGCGCTCGCGAGAACACGCTGCTGCTCGAGGATGCCCAGGCACTCGTCGCCAACGGCTGCAAGGTGGTCGGAGAGGGCGCGAACATGCCCACGACCATCGAGGCCACGACCTACTTCCAGGAGAACGGCGTCGCCTTTATGCCCGGTAAGGCTGCGAACGCCGGCGGCGTGCTCGTGTCCGGCCTGGAGATGAGCCAGAACGCCGAGCACCTGTCCTGGACCTTCGAGGAGGTCGACGGCAAGCTCGAGCAGCTCATGCGCGGCATGTTCCACAACGTGGACGACACCGCCAAGGAGTACGGCGAGGAGGGCAACTTCGTCATGGGCGCCAACATCGCCGGCTTCCTGAAGGTCGCCGACGCCATGCTCGCCCAGGGCGTCTGCTAAATCTTCGCTCGATATAGCATCGCAGAAGGCTCCCAGTCATCATGGCTGGGAGCCTTTTTTGATCCGCATGCGACGGAGGAAAACGGTTCATTTTGTCCCGACACGAGCTGTGCCCCCTCGTTTGGTACACTTAAAGGTACTGGACAAGTGGAGAGATGGGGGAGAACGTGCTCAAGTTCGGTACCTACGTCCGTGTTGGAAACGCGGCCGAAGCCTATGAGCTCTTGCAGAAGAACCGCAACAACAAGATTGTGGGCGGCGGCATCTGGATGCGCCTGGGTTCGCGTCGTGTGGCGACGGCGATTGACCTTTCGGCCTGCGGACTCGATCAGATCGAGGAGACCGAGACCGAGTTTCGCATCGGTGCCATGTGCACCCTGCGCCAGCTCGAGCGTCATGCCGGGCTCAACGCGCTTGTCAACAATGTCTTTGAGTTCGCCGTCCACGACATCGTGGGCGTGCAGCTGCGCAATACCGCCACGGTGGGCGGCAGCATCTACGGCCGCTTTGGCTTCTCGGACGTTCTCTCGGCGTTCCTCGCGCTCGATTCCTATGTTGAGCTGACGGGTGCCGGCCGCGTGTCGCTCGCGGAGTTCGTGCGGATGGGCTACGTGCGCGACGTTATCGAGCATGTCGTAGTCGTCAAGCACGATTACCGTGCGAGCTACGAGGCCGTGCGCAAGGCCGCGACCGATTTCCCCTCGCTGAACGTCACCGCCGCATGGTGGGACGGCTCCTGGCACGTCACCGTGGGCGCCCGCCCGTTGCGCGCGACCCTGCTGCAGGGCGAGGCATGTGGCCTTTCCAGCGAGCAGCCTTCCGAGGACGAGCTTCGCGCCCTTGCTGCATCCGTGCGTGCCCTGAGCTACGGAACCAACCTGTGGGGCTCGGCCGACTACCGCCGTCGCATCTCGGCCCCGCTCGCCGTCCAGGCCGTGCGCCGCGCCGCCGGCATCGAGCTTTCGGCCGCGCTTGCGCACGAGCTCGAGGGCGTGCAGATTCCTAAGTTTGCCACGGACGAGTATTCCTGCCGCCGCGTGCCCGGCGTCGATTCTAGCGAGGTGCGCTAATGGCTGCCAAACTCATCGATCTTTCCTTTACGCTCAACGGCCGCAAGGTCAAGGTTCAGATTGCCCCCGACACCATGCTCTTTTCGCTTTTGCGTGAGCAGGGTTGCGCGTCGGTGCGCTGCGCCTGCGAGACCACCAACTGCGGTCTGTGTACGGTGTGGCTCGACGGCGACCCGGTGCTGAGCTGCTCGGTTCCCGCCGCCCGTGTTGAGGGCCACACCATCACCACGCTTGAGGGCCTCAAGGCCGAGTCCGAGGCGCTTGCCCGCGCGATGGCTGCCGAAGGCGCCGAGCAGTGCGGTTTTTGCGCCCCCGGCCTTATCATGAACGTGCTGGCGCTTGCCCGCGCCGCCAAGGAGGACCCGAGCCTTGTCGCCACGCGCGAGGAGCTGTCGCGCCAGCTCGCCGGCAACCTCTGCCGTTGCAGCGGCTACGAGAGCCAGCTGCGCGCCATTGTCCGCTTCCTCAACGAGTCCGGCGTGCAGGTGGGCTTTGAGATGCCCGAGCTGCCGGTCAACGACACCAGCTGCGACGGTGTCTCGTACAAGCAGATCACCCACAAGCAGCCCAAGAAGGACTCGAAGGCCCTGCTCGAGGGGCGTCCCGTCTACGCGGGCGATATGGTGCCCGCCGGCGCGCTCATCGTCAAACTTAAGCGCAGCCCCTATGCCCGCGCCAAGATCCGCTCCATCGATACGTCGCGCGCCCTGAAGGTGCCTGGCGTGGTGGGCGTTTACACCTACGAGGACGTGCCCAAGCGCCGCTTTACCATCGCCGGTCAGAGCTATCCGCAGCCGAGTCCCTACGACCGCCTGATTCTCGAGAACCTCGTCCGTTACCAAAACGAAGAGGTGGCGATTGTCGCCGCCGAGACCGAGGAGGCTGCCGACAAGGCGCTCAAGCTCATCAAGGTCGACTACGAGGTGCTCGAGCCGTTGCTCGACTTTACCCAGGCGCTCGATAACGACATCGTGGTCCACCCCGAGGGCGACGTGACCTTTATGTTCCCGCAGGGCGGCGACGTCCCACGCAACCTGGTGTGCAGCGGCACGAGCGACTTTGGCGATCTTGACGAGGCCTTCGCCCAGAGCGACATCGTCTTTGAGCGCACCTACACCAGCCAGGCCACGCAGACCGCGCCCATGGAGACCTTCCGCGCCTTCGCGACGACCGACGCGTTCGGCCGCATCTCGGTGACCACCTCTACGCAGGTGCCCTTCCACGTGCGCCGCATGGTCGCGCAGTCGCTCGACATTCCGCAGTCGCAGGTGCAGGTCATTAAGCCGCGCATCGGCGGCGGCTTTGGCTCCAAGCAGACGGGCTGCTGCGAGATCTTCGTGGCGTTCGTCACCCAGCAGACTGGCCGTCCGAGCTACTGCTGCTACACCCGCGAGGAGACCATCACTGCGGGCAACTCGCGCCACCAGATGCAGATGACCGTTAAGCTGGGCGCCATGAACGACGGCACCATCACGGCCATCGACCTGCACACGCTGTCCAACGCCGGAGCGTACGGCGAGCACGCCACCACGACGATCGGCCTTTCGGGCCACAAGAGCCTGCCGATTTACAACCATGTAAAGGCGAGCCGCTTTAGCTGGGACGCTGTCTACACCAATACCAACCGCGGCGGCGCGTATCGCGGCTACGGTGCCACCCAGGGCCAGTTTGCCGTGGAGAGTGCCGTCAACGAGCTCGCTGACATGCTGCACATGGACCCCGCCGACCTGCGCCTTAAGAACATCGTGCGCGAGGGCGAGATCATGCCGCAGTACTACAACGAAAAGCTCAACGCCTGCGCACTCGACCGCTGCCTGCTGCGCGCGATGGACATGATCGGTTGGCGCGACAAGCCGCTGGCCGTCGACCTGGGCGACCGCGTGCGTGCTCTGGGCTGTGCGCTCACCATGCAGGGCTCGGGCATTTCCAACGTGGATATCGCCGGCATCGACATGCGCCTGGAAGAGGACGGCTTCATTTCCATCGGCACCGGCGCCACCGATAACGGCATGGGCGTCGACACGATCCTGGCGCAGATTGCCGCCGAGGAGCTGGGCGTGGAGAGCTCGCTCATTGTGGTGCGCGGCGTGGACACCGACGTGTCGCCGTTCGATGCCGGCTCGTACGCGAGCTCGGGTACGTACGTGACGGGCCTGGCAGCCAAGAACGCCGCGACCGAGCTGCGCGAGAAGATCTGCGCTAAGGCCGCCCAGATGTGGGACGTGGACGCCGCCGACGTGGTCTTTGATGGCCAGTACGTGCGCCTGTCCGACGAGCGTGCCGCGCGCGAGCAGAACCGCTACCTCACGCTGCGTGACTTTGCCAACCTGTGCGTCAAGAACATCGCGGGAGGCGACGCGCTGACCTCGCATGCCTCTGCCTGCCTGCCCGTTTCGCCTCCGCCGTTTATGGCCGGCATTGCCGAGGTCGAGGTCGACAAGGCCACCGGCAAGGTGACTGTGGTGGACTATGCGGCGGCCGTCGACTGCGGCACCGTGATCAACGAGGCGCTCGCGCGCGTCCAGGCCGAGGGCGGCATTGCCCAGGGCATCGGCCACGCGCTCTACGAGATTGTCGAGCACGACGACCGCGGCCGCCTGCGCACCGGCAACTTTATGAGCTACAAGCTGCCCACGCGCCTGGATATCGGCAGTATTCGCGTGGCCTTTGAGCCGAGCTACGAGCCTACGGGCCCGTTTGGCGCCAAATCGATCGGCGAGGTCGTCATCAACACGCCGCTCGCCGCCGTGGCCTCGGCCGTGGCACACGCCACCGGACATCAGGTACGCTCGCTTCCGATCACGCCGGAGAAAGCGCTGCTGGGGGAGTAGCGGGTTAGCGAACAAGTCGTAGTTGGCGGGACGGGACAACTCGTCCCGCCTTTTGCACTCGTGGTGAGGTCGTGAGCCTGTAAAACGTGTGCGTGCGCTTGCCGCTCGTATCTGCTATCATTCCTAGTCTGTGCGCTCAAGCGGGCGTGGCGGAATTGGTAGACGCGCCAGATTTAGGTTCTGGTGGGATTCCCGTGAAGGTTCGAGTCCTTTCGCCCGCACCATCGCACCTGCGTCGGCCCTGGCCGTCGCGACACTTTGTTGCATAAAGGTACCAGCACCTCAGATAAGCTGGGCAGTATGAGGAGGAACGTGTTGAACATCACCGCTTCTGACGTCAAGGACGCCAAGCTCACCGCTACGGTCACCATCCCGGCCGCCGACGTCGACGCCGCGATCAAGAAGGCCTACAAGGATACCGCCAAGAAGTACCGCTTCCCGGGCTTCCGCGCCGGCAAGGCTCCCCGTCCGGTCATCGACTCCGCTCTTGGCGCCGAGGCAACCCTCGCTCAGGCCACCAACGACCTGATCGCCGCCAACGAGCCATCCGTCCTCAACGAGCTGGACATCGTCCCCACCAAGAACGGTGACTACAAGGAGCTTGACCTCGCCAAGGATCACGAGGACTACACCTACACCGTCGAGTTCTCCCTGCGTCCTGCTGCCGAGCTCTCCTCCTTCGACGCCGTCGAGATCGAGATGCCCCCTGCGGAGGTCACCGAGTCCGAGATCAACAACCAGGTCGAGATGCTCCTCAACTACCGTGCCACCTTCGAGGACGTCGAGGGTCGCGCTGTCGAGGCCGAGGACTACGTCACCGTCGACCTCAAGGCCGTCGAGAACGCCGACAACTTTGCCGCCGAGGGCCGCATGCTCATCGCCGGTAGCGACAGCAACCCCGCCGAGTTCAACGAGGCCCTGATCGGCGCCAACGTTGACGACGTCAAGACCGTCACCTGGACCGACGAGGTCGAGGAGGGCGAGGAGGCCGAGACCCACACCGTCGAGGTCACCGTCAAGGGCATCAAGGTCCGCAACACCCCCGAGCTCACCGACGAGCTCGTCAAGTCCGACTTCGGCTTCGACAGCATCGACGCTATGCGCGACGCCATCAAGATTGAGATCGAGCAGGACAAGGCTTCCCGTCTCCCTGCCGAGAAGGAGAACCGTTGCGTCTCCGCTCTCGCTGAGCGCCTGCAGCTCGACGAGATGGACGCCGACTACGAGCAGTCCGTCTTTGAGGAGCTTGGCCAGAACTTCCTGTCCAACCTCGCTGCCCGCGGCATGACCCTCGACACCTGGCTGCCCGCTTCCGGCCTGACCATGGAGCAGTTCATCGGCGACCTGCACAAGCAGGCCAACGACGTTGCCCGTGAGTCCCTGGCGCTCGACGCCCTCGCCCGTGAGCTCAAGATCGAGGTCACCGAGGACGACATTAACGCCGAGTTCGAGAAGGCTGGCGTCAAGGACGTCGAGGCTTCCAAGGCCGAGTTCATCGCCGATGGCCGCATGCCTGCCGTC
>DYAA01000193.1 GCA_019419405.1 Collinsella sp.
TTATGGAGGAGCGCGGCGAGAAGTACAAGGTCGAGCATATCGGCGACCTGGACGACGACGCCCGTATCACCTTCTACCAGCAGGGCGACTACATCGACATGTGCGTCGGCCCCCACATCTGCTACACCAAGGCGCTGAAGGCCTTTAAGCTAACCGGCGTCTCGGGCGCTTACTGGAAGGGCGACAAGGACAACAAGATGCTCACCCGCATCAACGGCGTCGCCTTTGCCACCAAGGAAGAGCTCGACGAGCACATGCACATGCTGGAGGAGGCCAAGAAGCGCGACCACCGCAAAATCGGCCGCGAGATGGACCTCTTTATGATGCGCGACGAGGCCCCCGGCTTCCCGTTCTTCCTGCCCAACGGCATGATCCTTAAGAACACGCTGCTGGACTACTGGCGCGAGATCCACCACAAGGCCGGCTACGTGGAGATTTCCACGCCGCTCATCATGAACAAGCAGCTGTGGAAGACCTCGGGCCACTGGGACCACTACAAGGACAACATGTACTCCACCGTCATCGACGACGAAGAGTACTGCATTAAGCCCATGAACTGCCCGGGCGGCGTGCTGGTGTACGCCTCCAAGCCGCACTCCTACCGCGAGCTGCCCATCCGCGCCGGCGAGATTGGCCTGGTGCACCGCCACGAGCTGCGCGGCGCCCTGCACGGCCTGTTCCGCGTGCGCTGCTTCAACCAGGACGACGCCCACCTGTTTGTTCGTCCCGACCAGCTGACCGACGAGATCGTGGGCGTTGTCAACCTCATCGACTCCGTGTACCAGAAGTTTGGCTTTAAGTATCACGTCGAGCTTTCCACCCGCCCGGAGGACTCCATGGGTTCGGACGAGGACTGGGCGCGCGCCGAGGAAGGCCTGCGCACCGCTCTGGAGAAGCTGGGTATGGACTACGAGGTCAACGAGGGCGACGGCGCCTTCTACGGCCCCAAGATCGACTTCCACCTGGAGGACTCGCTCGGCCGTACCTGGCAGTGCGGTACCGTGCAGCTCGACTTCCAGATGCCGCTCAACTTTGACCTGGAGTACGTGGACGCCGACGGCACCAAGAAGCGCCCCATCATGCTGCACCGCGTGTGCTTTGGCTCCATCGAGCGCTTCATTGGCATTCTGATTGAGCACTTTGCGGGCAAGTTCCCCACTTGGTTGGCTCCCGTGCAGGTCAAGGCGCTTCCCGTCTCTGAGAAGAGCCGCGACTACGCTCACGAGGTGTGCGCCAAGCTGGAGGAAGCCGGCATTCGCGTGGTCTGCGACGACCGCGACGAGAAGATCGGCTACAAGATCCGTGAGGCTCGCAGCATCGACCGCGTGCCCTACATGCTCATCTTGGGCGAGAAGGAGGTCGAGGCCGGCAACATCTCCGTCCGCGATCGCTCCAACGAGACCGTCCAGATGAGCGTTGACGAGTTTGTGGCCAAGGTGCTCGAGGAGATCAAGACCCGCGCCTAGCACAAACAATACAAGAATTAACAAAGGCGATCGTCCTCGCGGGCGGTCGCCTTTTTGTTGTCTATAGAAGAAAAGCCGCTGGTTAGAGCGGCTTTTTTGTTGTGCAAAAAGGTACAGGTTTTTGTAGAGGGGTATGGAGATGCGCCCATTCGCGGCGCATTTTGTGCAATCTGGTAAAACGTGAGCGGTTTGCTCGTATAATGAGCAACGTCGAAAGATACAAAAACCTGTACTTTTGCGACTGCGCCTAGCTGCGAGCGAGAAGCCTGTTCTTAACGCCCCTGCATCTGCGTGCGTCGCGGAGCTGGAGAAGGGGGCGAGAACATGGAACGGACAATGCGGCGCCAAGAGCAGCTGCCCGGTGCTTTTAACGGCGCTATCACCAAAAGCCAGCGCGGCCGCGTCCGCTGGTATCTGGTCAACACCCCCCATGGTAAAGAACGCGAGACCTGCGAAAAGGTCCGTCGCATTATCCCGCACGAGCTGATGCAAGACGCTTTTGTGATGCAAAAGGAGTTCTGGTTTAAGCGGGACGGAGCCTGGTCGCTCCAAACCAAACCCATGTACAAGGAATACTTCTTCGTCGCCACGCGCGATGCTGCCCTGCTCGACAAGGCTTTGGCTCAGCTGAGCTTTGGCTGTCGCATTGCCGGCAGTAAGGAGCGGGCCTATGCGCCCATGCCGGACGATGCGCAGGACTGGTACCGCAGCGTGCTCGACGATAACGGCGTGGTGCGCAACAGCGTGGCGCGCATAGAAGACGGTGTGCTGCACATAGAGCAGGGGCCCTTGGTGGGGCAAGAGGCCCGTGTAAAGAAGATCGACCGTCATAAACGCTGGTGCCTGGTGGACGTGGGCGAAGGCGACTTCGCTTTTAGGGAGCTGCTTGCGCTCGACGTGCCCAGCAAAACGTAAGGGAGACGTTGCGCTGGTAATTCATTCGTTATTTGAATTCATCGATGGGGGGGGGTGTCCCTGGGAACAGGGACGTGGATTTGAACTTGACTACTAAAGAAGTGACAGGGCAAAACGCGCCGGTGGGGGCCGTGCTGGTCGCCCAGGCCATGAGCGGCGACGACGCGAGCATGCGCTACAAGGGCATGCAGGCCGTGAAGGACTGGGACCGCACGCGCCTGGGCTACCGCGCCGTAAAGCGCGTGTTCGACATTGTGTTCAGCGGCTGCGTTCTGGCCGTCATCGCCATTCCGAGTCTGGTGCTCGCCGCGGCCATCCGCCTGGAGAGCGAGGGCAACCCGTTCTACAGCCAGATCCGCGTGGGCCAGACCCGCCGCGACGGCAGCCTGTCCACCTTCCGCATGTGGAAGTTCCGCTCCATGTACAAGGACGCCGACGAGCGCCTCGCCGAGCTCAAGGAGCAGAACGAGATCGCCGGCGCCATGTTCAAGATGAGGGAGGATCCCCGCGTCACGAAGATCGGC
>DYAA01000194.1 GCA_019419405.1 Collinsella sp.
CAGGTACATGGCGTGGAGAGAAGGCATGCCGAGGCGAGGAGGGCTGCACGCGCTCCACAGGCCCAGCTACCCGTCTTGCACATGACCGAGCGCCGCAAAGGCCGCATGCCGGATGCTCCCGGGCACGCCCCGGCGATGGGAAGCGCCCGCAACGGAAATCCGCATGCGGGTTTATTGTACCCCGCCGTCAAGTGTAATTTCGGCAAATATAGGCGGGCGGTAAAGGTTTACCTTGGGTGACCATCAAGGGCAAAATTGATCCTTCCGTCACCGAGGGACCAAATGGCAGCTGCGGTGAAATAGGAACTGTTTTTGCCGGCCGTAGCCTTAAACAGCCCCTATTTCACCGCAACTTATTTAGGAGATGAGTCAGAGGGCGCCGAGGAGGATGGCATAGGTAGTGGATTCGCCGAGCTTGAGCTCGTCGCCGGGATTGAGCTGGGCGGAACGGCCGGGCTCGACCTGAATGCAAACGCGCGTGGCCCCGTTTACCACCACGGTTCCGTTGGTGGACGACAAGTCCTCGACGTGCCAGATATTTTGAGCATCGCACCAGATATGGGCATGGCGGGCCGAGACATCGTCGCCGACGTCGGTAATATCGCCCTCACCAGTGGCCAGCGCACCAATCTCAACACCCTGCTCACTCGGCTGAATCCAGCGCGGGGCGCTCACGACAAAACTGTTTTGTACGCGCAGCAAGCCCAAGGGGTGCGCCGGAGCGGGTTCGCGTTCGCCCGCGGTCATCGACATGCCAAGCGAACGCGGCGTGGAGGTGCCTCCGCCACAGGTCGCGTGCGCGTAGTCGATGGCATAGTTCACCGAGGACCGCACATCCGCCGAACAACCGACGGCGACAAACAGCACCAGCACGGCCTCGGCGCGCTCGGCGGGCATGAGTTCCGCCGCCTGGGACAGGCGATCGAGCGCGTTGCGATAGAGATTCGTGTCCTGATGGCACTCTTCGAGCGCGCGTACCATCGGTTCACCTGCAGGACCGCACACCATATTGATCACAGCCGTGGAGTCCATGGGATTGCGCTGGCGCAGGGCCAGTTGCGACATAATACGCGCAGCCGAGGTACCGTATTCGGCAAAGTAGCGCTGCTGAAGCGTGCCGACCGGCGCGCGAACGATAAAGCGGGAAACCCAAGAGCGATCGGCGGCTCGGCTCTGCGGGCTGCGGCCGTCGGCGAGCGGACGGGACGAAAGCACCAAGCCGCACAGCTCGATATGGCTCAGATGCGCCGCGCGCTTAAAGATGTCAAACATGGCCCCGCATGGGGTGAGCTCAACTTGAGATGCCATGACCTAGGCCTCCTTGGTCGTAGAAATAGAATCGGACGATACTTCGACAGGTCCGCCAAAAGTACGGGCAGCTGCGGCTCCACCGGCAAGCGGAGTCGCCATCTGGGCTTTTGTGCGTCGCGGTGCCGAAACGGGAAGTTCAAAGGCAAAGCCCATCGCAAGCAAAAACCACGTAAGCGTATAGGTTGCAACCAAAGCGGCAACAAGGCCGCCCATCACGGCGCGTTGGGAAAATACGCTACATGCAGCCACAGCCAGTACCGGAACCTCGCAGGCAGAAAGCGCAAGCACACCCTGCAGGAACCCCGAGCGTCGATCGCGCGCAAGTGCCCCCGCGACAACGCCGGCCATGCCTGGCAGCGCCAGCGCCAGTGCGGCAATAACACCCGGTAGCGACCCAGGCCACACGAGCGATCCCAAAGTCGCCGTCACGCGAGCGCCCGACGCCAGCAGCGCGGCCGAAACCACGACCACAGCCCAAACCACGCCACAGACGACCGTCGCGCCGACCATCAGCGCGCGACGAACCGCGCGGCCGGACGCATCCATGGGGCACGGCGTGAGCGGC
>DYAA01000195.1 GCA_019419405.1 Collinsella sp.
GAGAAGGATATCCAGGCGTTTTTGACCGATATCTGCACGCCGCGCGAGATCTGCGATCTTTCGCAACGTCTGCAGGTTGCGCGTTATCTGGATGAGGGCGAGCCTTATGTTGAGGTTCAGGCCCGCACCGGCGCTTCGTCCACTACGGTGAGCCGCGTGTCCAAGGCACTCAACGGCGAGTACGGCGGCTATCGCAAGATCCTCATCAAGCTGGAGGATGGCGAGTAGGCCAGCGGCAACAAACGAATTGCGCAGAACCGTCCCTTCGGGGGCGGTTTTTTGATCCTTTGGGGACGGAGGAAAACGGATCACTGGGTTAGACTGACCTCCTCGGTGATCCATTTTCCTCTGTCTCCAAGGGGTCAAATCTGTTGGCGTGGGGCAAATCTGTCCGCGCGGGCGGGTAGGATGGAAGCATTGAATATTGCGAACGGTTTGAGTGGAGGACCATGCCTGTTCGAATCTATACCACCAACGCCGGCGCGGATTTGAGCGATGCCGAGGCGGCGCTGCTTGCCGACCTTATTGCCCGCCACGGGCGTGCCGTGCTGCTGGCGCCAACGTTTGCCGAGCTCGACCTGTGCCGTCATGATGCGGCGGAAGCCGGCGTTTCGCTGGGTATTGACTACAAGACGCCTACATCGTGGCTTCGCTCGCTTTGGGAGCTTTTGGGCGACGGGCGCGGTTTCGTCGACAACCTGCAGCGCCAGATGCTGTTTTCGGACATGGTAGCGCGCCTCGACGACGCCGACCTGCAGCCGCTTTCGCGCAGCCAGGGCACGGTGCGTATGCTCGCACGTATGGCTCGCGATGTGCTGCCGGGTGTGGCAGGGACAGGCACCGAGCGTTGCTGCGACAACGTTTGCAAGCCCAAGCCCAAAAGCGACGCCGAGGCTCGCGTGTTTGAACTTTTGTGCGCCTATGCGCGCGGTTTGGACCGTCGAGATATGGTCGAGCCCTGCGAGGCGGCTGACATTATGGCCGGCGCTTTGGCCGACAACCTGCCGGGGTGCGCCCGCGCCGTTTGCGTGCGCGGCGTCACGTCATTTACGTATAGCCTGCTCGAGCTGCTGTCCGCCGTGGCAAACAACGGGGGAGAGGTTGTCGTGCTGCTTGCCCGCGAGCAAGCGGCGATGCGCGAGGAGCTTGCCGCGGCATTTGATGTCCGCGGTGTGCTGTTTGAGATCGCGCCGCTGGGGGAGGGCGCCGCCGCGCCCCAGACTGCCTCCAAGTCCGCTGCTCAGCCTGCCTTTATTGAGGTCGCCGGCCCCCATGCCCGTGCCCATGCTTATGCGGACGTCATCGATAAGTTGGTGAAAGCGCACAAGGAGTCCAAGGACGATAAAGCTGCTGCAACACCCGCCGACCCCGTACGCGTGCTCGTTGTTTCTGCCCGGGCACCCCAGCTGTTCGGCGAGCTTGCCGCTCGTTTGGCGGCGCGCCACGTTGCTGCCGAGACGGCCGAGTTCACGGCGTTTTCCCAATCCATTGCGGGCAGGCAGTTCACGGCGCTCGCCAACCTGATCGAGCGTATGAAGGCCGCCGACGAAGGGGCAGCTTCTAAGACTGAGTGGTGGCCCGCTCCGGAGCTTACCGACTGGATTTACAGCCCGCTTTCGGGTGCCGACGCCGCCAGCGCGCGCACGTTCGACAAGAATATGCGACTGTCGCGCAGCAAGACCACTGCGGGCGTCAAGAGCCTGCTGCAGAGCGTGCAGGGCCAGGTGAGGGGCGCGCGTAAAGCGGCGAGCGACGAGAACTGGTTTAAGAACGTGCCGTGCGTGATCTCGGACGTGTTCCAGGCGCTGTGGCGCGACAAACCCGTGACGGCGCTCAAGGCCATGCTTGCCGTTGCCGAGGCACTGCCCGATCGCGCACTTGGCGGTCTCGACGGTCAGGCCCGTCGCCAGGCGGAGGTGGCCCTGCTGCGCCACGTCATCGACATCCTTATGAATGGCGCCCGTGCGCTCGACGTGTCGCAGGCCGCGACCGTGCCCGTGCTCGATGACATTCGCACCAAGGTGGACAAGCGTAGCGCCGCCTACGATTACGAGACCTACGAGGTTGACCGTGCGCCACGCGCCCAGGTTCGCTTTGCTTCGCTTGCCGATGCGGCGGCCCTGCGCCCCGGCAGCTACGATGCCGTGCTGTTTGCCGACGTCGACCTGGACAGTTATCCGCTCTCACATGAGGAGGGCCCGCTGGCAACGCTGACGGCAGAGTTAGATCGCAGCGGTGTGACGCTTGAGCCTGCGGCCTTGCTGCGCGCACGCTTTGGCCGCGCGATACAAGCGTCGCGTGGTCCGGTTACGCTCGCCCGTGTGACCCACGATCGTCAGGCGCGCGAGTGCTATCCGGCGGCCGTGTGGACCGAGTTGCGGGCGCATGCCGAGGCCGCTAACGATGCTAAGGCCGCTGACGCCGACAAGGCCGCTGACGACGCTAAGGCCGTTGGCGCCGACAAGGCGAAGTGCGTGGGTGAGGGCGATATCGTAAGGGACTTCGATCCCGCGGCAGGCGAAGGTCTTAGGCGCGAGCGCGTGACCTGCGAAGCTCCTCAGCATCTGAGCGATGAAGCCATTCCGTATCTGGTCCTGCGTCGCCGCGATGGCGAGGGCGAGAACGCGCCGCTCGTGCCGCGTCTGACGTCCGCCTCGCAGATCGAGGCGTATTCGACGTGCCCGCTGTGCTGGTTCGTGTCGTATCGCGTGAAGCCCCAGTCCATCGACGCGGGCTTTGGCAATATGGAGAAGGGCAACTTTGTCCACGACGTGCTGGAGCACCTGCACGCCCGACTGCCCCAAGAGGGCATGGAGCGCGTGACGCCCATGAATCTGCCGCGTGCACAGGAGCTGCTACACGAGGTCTTTGACGAGACCCTGGCCGAGCACGCCGGCAAGCGCGGTACCGAGGGCCCGCTGGTGCCGCTCTCCCCGGTGGAGGAGCGCCAGGTGGCCGAGATTTTGCCCCAGCTGGAGGGCGTGCTTGCCTACGAGTCCGAGGCGCTTGGCCCCTTTGTCCCGCGCTACCTTGAGTTCGCCTTTAATGAGCTTAAGGTCGAGTATGCCGGTTGGCCGCTCGGCGGGCGCATCGACCGCGTGGATGTGGATGCCGAGAACCGCGCCGTCGTGATCGACTACAAGCACCGCACGGGCGTTGAGGAGTTCAAGCTCGCCGACCCTACGGTGCACGACGAGGAGTCGGGCGAGGCTCCCATCGACGACCCGCGGTGGTTGCCGCCCCATACCCAGACACTCATCTACGCGCAGGCCATGCGTCGGGCACTGGGCCTAGATACCCGTGCTGCGCTCTATTTTTCGACCAAGGGCGGCAAGCCCGCGCTGCGTGGTGCCGCAAGTGCCGAGTTGCTTGAGGAAGAGCGCGGCGACGGTCGCATCCCGGGCCTCAAGAAGGGCTTTCCGGGCGAGGGCGGCAACATGGACTTCGATGCGCTGCTCGACCGCGTGGAGACCGGCATTGCCGAGCGCCTGCGCGAGCTCGAGGCGGGCGACGTCGTCGCTGTCGATCCGACGTCGGCGCAGGCCGCGCATGCGCGCTGCTCGTATAACCACGAAGGAACGTTTGTAAGGAGGGACGTGTAGACCATGGATCTTTCGACTTTGATGCCGCAACAGCTGCAGATCGTCAAGACGCTCGACCGTCCGCTGTTTGTCTCGGCGGGCGCCGGTTCGGGCAAGACCTTTACCCTCACGCGTCGCATCGTCTACGCGCTCTCGCCCGAATCCGGTCCGTTCGTTGAGCATCTGGACCAGGTGCTCGCCATCACCTTTACCAAAGATGCCGCGGCCGAGATTCGCGACCGCGTGCGCCGTGCGCTTATCGACGAGGGCATGGACGAGGAAGCACTGACCGTCGACGACGCGTGGATCTCGACCATTCACGGCATGTGCTCGCGTATCCTGCGCGCACACGCGTTGGAGCTGGGCATCGATCCCGAGTTCACGGTGCTCACCGATACCGACGAGCTCATGGATCAGGCTGTTGAGCATGTGTTGGGTCGCGCGACGGCGCCCGATGCCGCCCCCGAGCTCGCGGCATCGCTCAAGGCCCTCTACGCCTGGTATCCCATGGCGGGCGAGGGCGGCCCCTTTGGCGCCGGCACCACCATCAAGGGCCTGGTGCGCGAGCTGCTGGAGCTCTCGAGCCAGCTGCCGGGCGGCATGGATGACGTGCGCGTGGCGCGCGGCCAGGCCGATACCTCGGCACTCGCCGATGCCTATCGCGCGGCGTTGGGCGCAAGCAAGGCCGCGACCGAGAAGGCGCAGACGGCGCTCGATGCCATCGACGCGTTCGAGGCGAGCGGCAAGACCATGACCGATGCGGCGCGACTCATGATGTCGTGTACCATGCCTCGGGCGAGCAAGGCATTCCCTAAGGAGCAGGTGGAGCTGCTCAAGGCCGAGGCCGCCGATGCGTTTGTCAATATTGTGCTTGCCTGCGGCAGTCCGGCGCTCGATGCGCTGGTGGGGCTTGCCCGTGCTGTGGAGGCGGAGTATCGCGCGCTCAAGGCCGACCAGTCCGCCCTCGATAATAACGACCTGCTCCGCATGGCATACGAGGCGCTGCGCGACTACCCGGCCATTCGAGCGGCCTATGAGGGACGCTTTAAGATGGTCATGATCGACGAGTTCCAGGATACCGACCAGATGCAGGTCGACCTGATCCGTTACCTGACCGGCACGGGTGAGCGTGCGCTGTGTACCGTGGGCGATGCACAGCAGTCGATTTATCGTTTCCGCGGCGCCGAGGTCGAGGTCTTCCGCCGCCAGGAGCGCAAAGTGGGCGCCTCGGGGACGGCCGAGGCAGAGGTCGTCGCTGGCGCCGCCTCGACCGTCCCTGCCGGCGAGCTCGTCAAGCTCGTGCGCAACTTCCGCAGCCACGACGAGGTGCTGCGTTATGTGGCGCGCATCTTTGACGGCGACACCGGTGGTTTGATGCAGGGGTTCTTGGATCTTGAGCCGAGTGACGATCGCGAGGACAAGCTCAAAGCAAAGGCTTCGCGCCGCCAGGCGCTGCTCGTTGCCGGCGGCAGCACCCAGGAGCGAACGCAGGCGAAAGCTCGTGCGATTGCGGAACGATTCCAAACGCTCGTTAAAGCGGGCCAGCCCCAGGGCGATATGGTGTTGCTGCTGGGTCGCATGACCAACGCCGATGTCTATGCGCAAGCTTTCCGTGACCAAGGGCTCGACTGTGTGATCGCAGGCGGCTCGGTCTTTGCCCAGGCAGCCGAGGTGCAGACGGTGCGTGCCCTGGTGTGCGCGCTTGCCAACCCGGCCGATACGGCGCAGGGCCTTATGCCGCTGTTGGCCTCGCCGATGTTTGCGCTCGGCGCCCAGGAGTTCCTGGCGCTGGCGACCAAGCTGGACGAGCAGACGGGGGAGACGTCGCGCCGCAACATCGATGCGGGCATCATGAGCGATTCCGATGTGCCCGGCTTGCAGGGCTTGCCACTGGTGACGCGCGCCCGCGAGGTGCTGCGCTATGCACTGCGCCGCGTGGGACGTGATTCGTTCGCGGCGATCGCGCGCGACGTGGTCAACGCTTCGGGCTGGTTCGTGCGTCTGGCGAAGCGCGGCCCCGAGGGCAAGGCTATTGCTGCCAACGTGCTCAAGGCGCTCGACGCCGTGGCCGAGGCGGAGGCCGAGTTCGGCAACTCGCCGCGTTCCATCGCGCTGGTCTTCGACCGCTTCTTGGCGGGCAAGGAAGCCCCGGGTGCCCTCAACGAGGAGGGCGACGGCGCGGTGCGCATCATGACGGTACACGCATCCAAGGGCCTGGAATATCCGGTCGTGGCGGTTGCGGAGTGCTTTGGCGTGCGTAAGTCCTCGGGTGCGGCACAGATGGGTCGCGTCGAGGGCGGAGCGCAGGTCGTGGCACTGCCGGCACGCTTCGACGGCGTTAAGCTCGCCGACGGAACCTTTGTGAAGGGCGACGACGTTAAAAAGCAGTTTGAGCATGCGTTTAAGGGCAAGGGCACGTCGTTGTGGCTGCCGCCGGAGCTCATGGAGGATGTCTGCGCGACGGGCTCTCCCGCCGAGGCGTTTGCCCGCCTGCGCAACGACGACCTGCGGCTTTCGCTCGAGGAGCGGGCTCGTTTGCTCTATGTCGCCATGACGCGTGCGCGCGAGCTGGTGATCTTGGCGATGGACGCCGGCGTGAGCCGCGGCAAGCTGTGTGCGCCGACCTTCGACGTCGAGACCGATCTGACCTATGACGTGCTGCGTCGTATTCTGCCGACGGACGGCCTGAACACGCCGCAGCTCGATAGCGACCGCCTGGTGTTCGACAACTCCCAGCCGGGCGACTACGAGCTCATTTCGCTCGCGGACTTTACCTTTGGCGAGCGGGCGTTTGAGGCCAACGCTTCGCTGGATGCCGAGGGTAGGCTCGTTCGCGGCGATGCGGAGCCGGAGGGTGCCGGTGCGGATGCCCGCGCCGCCGTTCCCGGTCCTGCCGACCCCGAGCCCGATGCGTTTGAGCTCGTGTATCCCCAGGCGGTGGGCGTGCGCATGGGCACCTGCCCGTATCCGGAGCGCGATTCGTACAGCTACTCGTCAATTGCCGCGGCGCTGCATGCCGAGTCCGAGGACCGTGCCGCCGAGGCACACGTGCCCATGGACGAGTCCGGCGATGATGCGGAGTCGGATGGTTCCGAGATGACGGATGCAGACGTGGCCGCCGTTGAGCCCGCCGGCAACCCCATGGCCTTGGGCTCGGCGTTCCATGCCGCCTGCCAGTGGTTGATCGAGATGGGTGCCGATGAGCTGCCCACCGCGCGCGCCGAAGCGCTGGCGTGTCTGTGGCGCCTGACGCCGGAGCAGCGCGAGCGCTTCGACGTTGCCCTGGACCGCTGGCTCGAGTCGGCTGTTCGTGCCGACCTGCTCGCGTGGCCGTGCGTTCGCGCCGAGGTGCCGTTCTTTTCGCTGGGCTGCGAGGACGAGGACATCGCTCGCTATGGTGCATATGCCGAGGGCGCCATTGATGCACTGGCGACCGACCCGGCCGATCCGTCACGTGCGCTGGTCATCGACTACAAGACGGGTGGCACGCCGGATGAGACACCGGAACAGCTGCAGGAGAAGCACGCCCTGCAGGCGCGCGTCTATTCGGATGTTCTGCACAAGGCGGGCTTTGAGGTCGTGACCGTCAAGTTCGTTCGCGTGGAGCAGGCGAATCCAACCATCTTCGTCAATCCCGCCGAACCTCAAGTGGTCACCTACAATCTCTAGCCCTCAGATAACTTGCGGTGGAATACGGACTGTTTTGGCCAAAAAAGCCGCCAAACAGTCCGCATTTCACCGCAACTGCAAGAGGAGCCGTGTGGGTTTGGGCTAGGTTCGGGTGCCGTCCGCGCTGTGCTGTAGAATCGTAACCCTAAGATCACGAACCCGCATCGGAGCTCATTACATGGCATTCGTCCATCTGCACAATCACACTGTTTTCTCCATGCTCGACGGCGCAACCCGTATCCAGGATATGGTCAACCGTGCCGTTGAGCTTGGCATGCCCGCCGTGGCCATTACCGACCACGGCTACATGTATGGCGTGCCCGACCTGGCGCTGGCCTGCGACGCCGTCAACCACAACACGCCCGAGTACAAAACCTGGAGCCACGACAAGGCCTTCCTGGAAAAGGACCGCCGCGACGAGTTGGTGGAGCCCGATCCCGAGGAAAACCCGCGCGAGCATGCCCAGTATGTGAAGGACATGGCCATGTGGGACGAGAAGGGCAACATCGACGAGCTCAAGCCGCCCCTGGTCATCAAGCCCATCTTTGGCTGCGAGGTCTACTTTACGCCGGACGAGACGCTCGCCCGCGACCATAAGCCCGAGCTCTACCACATGATTCTTCTGGCCAAGGACCAGGAGGGCTACGTCAACCTGATGCAGACGGTCTCCGAGGCCGCCGTGCAGGGCTTTTACTACAAGCCGCGCGTGACGCTCGACAACCTGCGCCGCCACGCCAAGGGCATGATCTGCACGAGCGCCTGCATCGCGGGCATCATCCCCAAATACATCGACCGCGGCGACATGGAGGGCGCCATCAAGTGGGCCGAGACTTTCCGCGACACCTTCGACCCTGGCGACTTTTACATCGAGATCCAGGAACACGGCATCACCACCGATAACGGCCTGACCGACGAGCAGATGGACCGCACGCTCATCGATATCGCCAAGCAGGTGGGCGTCAAGGTTATCGCCACCAACGACTTCCACTATCTGCGCCGCGAGGACGCACCCGTGCAGGACGTCATCATGTGCATCGGCATGAACGCCAAGGTCGACGACCCCAACCGCATGCGCATGACCGGCTCGGAGTTTTACATGAAGACCGAGGAGGAGATGCGGGCGATGTTCCCGTATTGCCCCGAGGCCTGCGACAACACGCTCGAGATCGCCGACAAGTGCTACGTCGAGCTCGACTGGGACTCCATCATCCTGCCGCGCTTCCCGTTGCTCGACCCCGGCGAGACGCACGAGAGCCAGTTCCGCCGCGAGTGCGAGAAGGGCCTGCGCCAGCACTATGGTGACGACTGGGCCACGCGCGAGATCGGCGGCGTCAACATCAAAGAGCGCTTTGAGTACGAATACAAGGTCATCTGCGACAAGGGCTTTGCCGCCTACTTCTTGATTGTTGCCGAGTACGTGCAATGGGCCAAGGACAACGGCATCGGCGTCGGTCCCGGCCGTGGTTCTGCCGCCGGCGCTATCGTCGCCTACGCCATGAACATCACCGCGTTCGACCCGCTCGAGAACGGCCTGATGTTCGAGAGGTTCCTGTCCCCGCAGCGTACCGAGATGCCCGATATCGATATGGACTTCGACGATGAGCGGCGCCTCGAGGTCGTGGAGCACGTTCGCCAGCTCTACGGCCCCGAGAAGGTCACCCACGTTATCACCTACTCGACCATCAAGGCCAAGCAGGCCATCAACGATGCCGCGCGCGTTCTGGACTACCCGGTCTACATGGGCCAGCGCCTATCCAAGATGGTCTCGAGCGACCCCAAGGTCAAGCTCAAGCAGGTGCTCGAAAAGCAACCCGGCAAAGAGGATCTGTTTAACCCCGACTTTGCCGAGGCCTATAAAAAGGACGACGACGCCCGCCGCATCATCGACACGGCGCTCTCGATCGAGGGCCTCACCCGTGGCGAGGGCGTGCACGCGTGCGCCGTTCTGATCTGCCGCGACCCCGTCAACGAGCACGTGCCCACCAAGCTCGATACTAAGGGCGGCGTCGAGATTACCCAGTACGAGGGCCATACCGTCGCCGACATGGGCCTGCTCAAGATGGACTTCTTGGGCCTGCGCACGCTGACGGTTATTTCCAAGGCCAAGGCAAACATCAAAAAGAACTTCGGCATCGACATCAAAGAGGAAGAGATCCCCTTTGACGATCCCGAGATCTTTAAGCTCATGGGTTCCGGCCACACCGCCGGCGTCTTCCAGGTCGAGTCCGCCGGCATGACGGCCACGATCAAGAACATGAAGCCCACCGAGTACAAGCACGTCGTGGCATTGATCGCTCTGTACCGCCCGGGCCCGCTGGGCGCCGGCATGGTTTCGTCCTACATCAACCGTATGAACGGCAAGGAGCCGGCCGTCTCCTACGACGACCGCCTGGACGACATCCTGGGCGAAACCTACGGCACCATGGTCTACCAGGAGCAGGTTATGCTCATCTCCGTCGAGATGTGCGGCTTCTCCAAGGGCGAATCGGACTCGCGTATCCGTAAGCCCGTGGCTAAGAAGAAAATCAAGCTGCTCACGTCGACGGTGCTCCACTGGGAGGATGGCTCCGACGAGACCACCTACGACCACTGGATGAACGGCGCCATCAAGAACAACTATACGCGCGAGGTCGCCCAAAAGATTTGGGACGATGTTCTCGAGTTCGCATCTTACGCCTTTAACAAGTCGCACTCCGCCGGCTACGCCATCCTGGTTATGCAGACGGCGTGGCTCAAGGCGCACTATCCGCACGAGTACATGGCGGCCGTTCTGACGTCCTATACGGGCAAGACCGACAAGATCGTGCACTACGTCTCGGCGTGCCGTCACGACGGCATCCCCGTGCTGTCGCCAGATGTCAACGAGTCCGGTACCGAGTTCACGGCTACCAAGGAGGGCGTGCGCTTTGGTCTGGCCGGCATCCGCGGCGTGGGCACCGGCGTGGCGCAGGCGATTATCGCCGAGCGCGAGGCGGGCGGTCCGTTTAAGACACTGCACGACTTTGTCGAGCGCGTGGACTCGAGCCAGGCCAACCGTCGCGTAATCGAATCGCTCATCAAGGCGGGCGCCTTCGACTCCACGGGGTATCCGCGTCGTCAGATGATGCACTTTGTGGACAAGAACAACCCCGAGAACATCATCGATGCCGCGGTAAAGCGCCAGAAGGATCGCGCGAGCGGCCAGACGTCGTTCTTCGATATGTTTGGCGACGTTGAGGGCTCGGGCTTTGAGGTGAGCGTGCCCGATCCGGATGGCCAGGAATGGGACCGCCACCTTAAGTTGAGTCAGGAGAAGGAGGTTCTGGGCATCTATGTCTCGGACCACCCGCTGCGCCCGTTTGAGTATGCACTAGCCAAGGCGCGTGACTTCTCGTTCTCGCAGATCGACACCGGCTACGAAGTTCAGAATCCTACGGGCGGCACCATCAACCAGGAAATTCCCGAGGGCAAGGCGCTGTGGTGGGCCGGCATGGTCTCGAGCGTGTCCAAGCGCGTGACCAAAAACGGTGACCCCATGGGCATCGTGCAGCTCGAGGACATGGAAGGCGAGGCCACCGTCGTCGTGTTCCCCAAGACCTACAAGGAGGCCGAGGGGTACCTGTACGGCGAGGTCGATCCCGAGACCGGCGCGCAGCTGTCCGATGCCTTTGTGCGCATTAAGGGCAAGCTCGAGCGCTCGGACCGCGGCGACCAGATCATCGCGCAGGAGATCGTGCCGCTGGAGCTTAGCGAGGAGAAAAACAAGCCCAAGGTCTTTGAGGTCATGGTGCCCAACAGCCGATTTAGCCAGGGCAATATGGCGCGCCTGGCCACGGTGCTCACCGCTAACCCGGGCGGCGACCGCGTGGAGATCTTTATCGAGCAGGTGGACGGGCGCGTGCTGCGTGCCGAGGTACCTGCCAAGGTCAACGCGCGTTCGATTCCGCTGCTGGCCGAGGCCAAGGCCATTGTGGGTAACCAGGGCCGCGTGACGGTGATCTAAGCTACCCCGGGTGAGATTGGAGGAAGTGATGGCGCAGGGGACGTTTGTGCAGGCGCTTCGCAAAGAGGCGGCACTGAGCGGCACCTTTATGAAGGGCCGCTCGCTCATGCTCAACGGCGCCGTGCTGTCGATCGAGGACAGCGGCTCGCGCTTCTCCAAAAACGTGACGGTCGAGGGCTCGGTGCGCGGTTCGCGCGGCGACCTGTACAAGACGCACGTGGCGCTCGACATGGACGAGCACGAGGTGATCGACTACGACTGCGATTGCCCCGCCGCCTACCGCTATCCCGGTATGTGTAAGCACGCTATTGCCACGGCGCTGGCGTATTTGGATGCCAGCGGCGCCGAGCCCGTCGAAGGTTTGCGCACGCCGGTTCGCACGTTTACGGCGCAGCCGAAACAGCCCGCGCGCGCCGCGTCCGCCGCGCCGGCCGTCAACCCCAACTTTCCCTTCCCGGCGCCCGTCCCCACGAGCCCGAGCCTTGTGGCGGCGCTTTCCGATCTTTCGGACGCGCGCATGGATGAGCTGGCGAGCATGCGCCGCAAGCTTGCCGGTGCCGTTGATCCCGACGCCCCCAAAGCGGCGTTGGAGCCCTCGTTGGTGCCGTACTACAATCCGCTGTTCGCTGACCGCTTTAGCTGGGCGCTCGAGTTCCGCATTCGCTGTGGATCGGTCTCCTACGTGGTCAAGGACATCGACGGCATGGCCGATGCCTACGTGCGCGGCGGCACGTTCTCCTATGGCAAGAAGCTCACGTTTGTCCATTCACCTGAGGCCTTTGACGAAACATCGGCAAAGCTGCTCAACCTTGTTGTGACGACAGTTGCCTATCTCGATGACATCACAAGTTCGCGTTCGGCGTCGTACGACTTTGCCCGCAGCGGTTTTGTTGCCGAGCGTCAGTTGCCGCTGTCCGAGCATAGCATCGTATATGTGCTGGACCTGCTGCGCGGCCAGACCATCTCCTTTGAGCCCGCCTGGTCGCGGGGGATGACGACGCATCGCACCTACGACGTGGCGGTTGAGCTGTCTCCGCAAGGGGAGGACGAGGCATCCGCTAAGCGCCCACCGCTGCTTGCCGCCAAAATCGCGCCGGCGGCTGGTGGTAGC
>DYAA01000196.1 GCA_019419405.1 Collinsella sp.
GTGATCATGGCGTATGTGTGCCAATCTGCCGATGGCGACCTCGATTCACTCGGCATTCGCTGGCGCAGCGTCAACCGTCCCGACTTTACGACGGCTTCGCGCGAGTGTGCTCGTCGTCTGTGTCCGTTCTTCCCTGACAAATGCCTGGTCCACGGGGCGCGCCGTCGTGCGGCACATGCCGACGTGGTGGTCACCAACCATTCTCTGTTGTTCCGCAACGTGGCCGCCGAGGGGAGGATTTTGCCCCCGATTCGTCACTGGGTGGTCGACGAGGCCCATTCCATCGAGCGCGAGGCCCGTCGCCAATGGGCGCGCGTGGTTTCGGCAGATGAGTCGCGCGTGCTGTTTGAGCGCTTGGGTGGGTCGAGTGCCGGCGCGCTGAGTCAGGTTTCCCGTGATTTGGCCACTTCCGAGGGCTCCACGCTCTACCTGGGACTCACCGCCAAAGCGACGTCGACGGTTGCCCGCGCGAGCATGGCGATTGCCGATGTGTTCGATGGTGTGCGCGAGCTCGGCCGTCGCGCCCGTGGGAGCTACGATAACGCGAATCTGTGGATTGGCCCCGAGCTGCGCGAGTCGGATGACTGGCACGATTTTTTGCAGTCGGCCCATACCGCAATTGATGCGCTGGACCAGGCGGATAAAAGCGTAGACGCGCTGGTGCAGACCGTCGCCGCCGATAAGCCCGAGGTCGTTGTCGACCTAGGCGACATTTCGCGCCGTCTGCACGAGCTGGCCGAGAATCTCAAGCTCATCATTGAGGGTACGGACGAGCACTATGTGTACTCGCTGCAGGTTAACCGTCGGCTGCGTGCGGGCGGGGAGTCTATGACCGCCGAGCGCATCGATATCGGCGAGGCCTTGGCGAACGAGTGGCTGCCCGAAGTGCACACGGCCATCTTCGCTTCGGCGACCATGACGGTGTCCAAGAGCTTTGAGCATTTCAACCATGCTGTCGGCCTCGATCGCATCGGTGCGTCGACATCCTCATCGCTGCACCTGGATTCGAGCTATGACTTTGACTCGAATATGGCCGTGGTCGTGGCGGGGGACATTCCCGATCCGCGCGATCGCGAGCGCTATCTCTCGGCGCTCGAGTGCGTGCTGGTCGATGCCCATCTCGCCATGGGTGGATCGGTGCTCACGCTTTTCACCAACAGGCGCGATATGGAGGACCTGTATGCCCGTGTCGAGCCCAAATTGGCGCGAGCGGGCCTGGAGCTCAATTGCCAGCAACGCAACTCGTCCCCGCGTCGCCTGCGCGATCGGTTTATCAACGAGCCGACCTCATCGCTCTTTGCGCTTAAGGCCTTTTGGGAGGGCTTTGACGCCAGCGGCGAGACGCTGCGTTGCGTCATTATCCCCAAGCTGCCGTTCTCGAGCCCCACGGATCCCCTTTCGTGTGAGCGCAATCTGCGTGAGGACCGCGCCTGGGCGCGCTACTCGCTGCCCGAGGCGGTGCTCGAGGTCAAACAGGCCGCCGGCCGTCTTATCCGCTCATCGACCGATTGCGGCGTGCTCATCTTGGCAGATCCGCGCTTGGTGACAAAGGGCTACGGCAAGAAGTTCTTGACGTCGCTGCCCACGACTTCCTACCAGCGTATCGAGTCGGCGCAGATCGGTCATTATTTGCAGCTGTGGCGTGCGCGCCACGAGCGACGCCGTTAAAGCGGGCAGGTCAGGCTCTTCGCCATATCGCATAGACGCAATGCCTGGGCGGGGTCATCCAGTATGCGGATGGCTCCGCCCGCTGCGATTACCTGGCAGAACAGCCAGTGCTCTGACCCATAACGCACGGTCACTGTTGCCATGTCTGCCCCGTTTGGCTCAATCGACATGATGCCGGCCCAGTCTAGGCGCTCTGCCATGTCGAGCGGCATGAGGAGTTTTGCGCTCTGCTCCGCTTTGGAAAGGGATTCGTGGAGGGATGCGGACGCGGGCGCGTGGCGCTCCACAGAATCGTCGGTAAGGGCAAGGCCTTCGATTTTGTCCATGCGGTAGGAGCGCTGCGCATCAACTTCGACATCCCAGGCAATCAGATATGTTTGGTCGCCATGCGTCGCGATGCGCAGGGGGTCGATGAGACGCTCACGCGGCCGTGTGTCGTCCATCGAACGGTAGATGATGCGGCATCGAACGCCGTCTTGAATCGCGCAGTTCAGCTGTTGCCAGTGCGATCCTCGGGCAACGGTATCGACGACGCGCTGGTTGTAGCCGAGTTTCTCGGGTAGGAGGGCGTGTCGGATACGCTCTGCTGCCCGAGAGTCGATTCCCATCGATTCGAGTTCGTGGTTGAGCACGGCACCTTCGGCGGCACTTAGGCGCAAGGGCAGCACACGCCCCGCATCGCCTGTCAGGATGATGCACTCGCCGTGGCGTTCGCAGATGATGCGTGCGCCCGACTCACGGTCAGCGAGGGTCGAGACGATATCGATAATTTCGTCGAGCGCCGCACCCGTGATATCAAAACGGCTGCAGATATCCCCTCGTGTCATACCGGTCCCACCGGCAGCGTAGAGGGCCTCCATGATGTCAATCGCACGCGAGAGCCTTTGCTCGCTGGTGAGTTTACGCGCGGGCATGCTCGTGCACCGTCCTTTCGATGAGGTGGTTCCACGCCAGTTTAAGTGCATCGGGGGCAACGGGTCTCATGCCGTCCATGGCGTGCTCCATACAAAACGAGGCAGCGGCATTAAGGTCGCGCACGCCGACGGTCCAGGTCCAACCCTCTTCGGTGTGCGTGAGCTCCCCGCGACCGCGCGTTAGGCCGCTGACCATGTCGGCCTGGGCTTGCGGGGCAAACGAAAAGGTCGCCATAACGGGCTTGCAATCGGCAAAATCAAACTCAAAGAACAGGCGATCGTTCAGGTTAAAGTCGGCGGGGATGGAGTAGGCCTTCGAGGGGCGCCATGCGCGAACGATACGGTCGCAGCGAAACGTCCTGATTTCATCGGTGGCGTTGTCGAGTCCGCAAAAATACGCCACACCCTCGTGCTCAAACATGCCGTATACGCAGACGGTGCGCTCTTTTTGCTCCCCGTGCCCGTTTTGATACAAAAAGCGCAGTGCGCAGCGTTCGGCGAAAGCGCTCCACACCGCATCGACGGCGGGTAAGCGACGGGCGGGAGGCTCTTCTGCGGTCGATGCGCCGGTGAGGTAGGCGATCTTGGAGCGTATGTCTGCAAGCGGCGTGGCAAACGCGGCCGAACCGGTCGCAAGGGTCTGGTCGATAGCGTCGAGCAAGATGTCCGCGTCGTCTGCGGTGATGAGGCCACCGGCCGCAAACGTGTGCTCGCGATCGATGGTCCACGCGCTTTCTTCGGTTTCTTGGGCGCCTGCTGCGCGAACTTCCTTGATCGTGATTCCGCGTTCGAGGAGTTTTTCGCGATCGCGGCGAAACTTGCGCTTGTCCGAGTCGATATTGCCCGACCCATAGCCAAGATCGGAATCCAGGACAATTTGCTCTGTGGTCAATGGCTCGGGAGAGCTGTTGAGGACAAAGAACAGATTGAGGATGCGCTGGGCGGTCTTGTCGAAACCGGGTTCCGGCACCCCATTTTTATTCGTTACGGTTGTATCGCTTGCCGTCATAGAATCCTCGCATGGGAAGGTGTTTGATGCCATGATTTTAGTCCGATATGGAGATTAGGCTATATCCTTGTCCGCTTGGGGCGTTAAGATGCCCAGAATTCGGCCGTTTGCGCCCGCTCGGGGTATACTTTCGACTATATACGGTTCTAATGTGCATACATTGGGCCTATTTGTCGGATTATGGATGTGGAGCGCATATGGCGAACACCCAGAACTATATTAACCACCTGTTGCAGAACACTGGCATCACGCCGGCGTGCAGCGAAGAAGAGCGCTTGGCTGCCGAAGATATCGCTCAAATTTTCCGCAACCACGGCTTTGATCCCGAGGTGCAGGAGTTTAATGCTCCCGCGCCGAGCAGGATGGCGTTTGCCGTTACGGGCATTCTGGCATTTGCCGGTGCCCTGCTTATGGGCATCGGTGGCGGTATCGGCTTAGTCGGCACCCTGTTGGCCATTGTCGGAGCCGTGCTCTATGTGCTCGAGCGAACCGGGCGCCCCGTGATCTCGCGCCTGGGCAAGACGGGCGTGAGCCAAAATGTCATCGCCTATCACAAGGCCTCTGGTCTGCTTGCCTCTCCGCGCAATCGCCCGGTTGTCGTCGTCGCGCACTATGACTCCCCGCGCGCCGAACTGCTCGCTCGCGAGCCCTATGCGCCGTACCGAGCGCTGATCGCCAAATTGCTCCCGATTGCCACGATTGCTCCCGCGGCTATTGCCATCCTGCGCATCTTGCCGCTTCCCGGCGCGTTGAAGGTCCTGCTGTGGATTGTCGCGATCCTTGCCTCCCTCGTGGCGCTCGCCAATGCCGCCAATATCATTTCCAATCGTTTTGTCCTTCCCTACACGTCCGGCTCGGTTTGCAACAAGTCCTCTGTTGCCGCCATGCTGGGTGTCATGGATAACGTCGCCCCCTATCAGGGCGAGAACGAGTTCCCTGACGATATTCCGTTTGACACGTATTTTGGCGAGCAGAAGCGTCGCGCCGAGGAGATGGCGCGCGCGGCAGCCGAGTACGCCGCAGCCCAGCAGCAAAATGATTACGGCAATACCATCGAGTACGAAGAGCCTGCCTATACCGAGGATGAGTATGGCCAGCCGGTCGCTCCCGAGGGTGAGCAGGGCGAGGCTTTTGATGAGCAAATCGATGGATTCGAAGGTGCTTCTGCCGACGAGACCCTGATTGGCGTCATTGCACCCGAGTCCCAGGTCCAAGATATTCCGGCCGAGGAGCCCGTTGCAGACGAGTCCGCTGCCGAGTCGGCAGAGGAGCCTGCCGCGGCCGAGCAGGCCGAGCCCGAGCCCAAGCTTTATCGCAATGCCGCCGGCAACATCCGGTTTGGCTCGGATGCCATCCGTGCCCTGGGAATGCTTCCCGAGTCCTGTACGCTCGATTACGAAGAGGGCGAGGAGCCGACGTTCGAGCCCGCGCCCCAGCCCGATCCGGTCGTGGCTGCGCAGCCCGATGAGGCCAATGCCGTCGAGACGGAAGCCGATGCGGAGACTGCTATCGATCCCGCAGCCGGTCTGGACGTCATGGCGCCTGCCCCGGCGCCCGAGGAGCTCGATAATACCGAGGACGACTACGATGCGTATCCGCAGCGTGTGTCCTACGAGAGCGACACCGATTTTTCTGCCGAGCTTCCGGTGACGACGCCCCATGCCGATATCGCTTCCGCGTTTTCTTCGATCGGTGCCAGCGCCTCCCATTTCTTTAAGGGGGCATTCGAAAAGGGCAAGAAACTCGTTGACGACTTTGAGGAAAAGCGCGCTGCTGCCCGCGAGGCAGCCGAGCGCGAGGCTGCAGCCCAGCAACAGGCGGCCGAGGCCGAGCGCGAGCGCGCGGCACAGGAATTTGAGCAAAACGACGCCGAGCAGCCGGTATCTGTTGATGTTGCCGACGCCACGACGTCTTTCGAGGCGCCGCAGCCTTCGCCTGCGGATGTTGCCGGGGAGACGGCGACTTTCGAAACCCAACAGCCGGTCGACAGCACTGTGTCGTTTGATGCCACGATGACGTTTGAGAAGCAGGGCACCGCTATCGCCGAGCCCCTTTCCGCTCCTGTCGAGGACGAGCCCGCTGCGCCCGATACGGTCGAGGATCAATCTGTGGCGGAACAGGTCGCTGCGGACAGCTCCGAGCAAGAGCCTGAGCCCGTGGCCCCCGAAGCTCCGCAGGCGGATGAGTCGAGGCCCTACTCTACGCAGATCTTCACCATGCCCGCGCCGAGTGATCCCGGCGCCACGGTTGCCAATGCTGCTCCGTCGCAGGCCGAGACGGTCGATGCTCTGATGGCTCAAATCTCGTCTCAGGCGTCGCCGCGCCCGAACATGAACGTTCCCGACCCGGCATCCGCGCCGGCTCCCATGCCCTCTGCGTCTCCGCTGGCCTCGGTCCCCGATCCCTCGATGCCTTCGATGCAGCAGGCCAATGTCGCCTCGCGCACCTCGCTGTTCGACCTTCCCGACCCTTCGGCTCAGGTTAACGATCCCTTCGCGACGGCACAGGGGCCCGAGCCCACATCGGCTCCGGTTGTTCCCCCCATGCCGGTCAGCTCGGATGTTCAGCCGCTTGAGACTATCTCGGCTCCTGCCGCTCCGGCCGCCAAGCCGCAAAAGCGCGGCTTGGGCGGTCTGTTCGGTCGCAAAAAGAAAAACGAGCAGGACAGCATGAGCGATTGGCTTGGTGTCGAGGATGATTACGACGCCAAGAAGTCTGGTCGCGGTATCGGCTCGGGGG
>DYAA01000197.1 GCA_019419405.1 Collinsella sp.
GTACATAAGCTGGTCGGCAAGATTATTCGATTTGGTCGCAATGCCGACGGTAATGTTGTTTCGGCGGGCGGCCTCGGCGAAGGGCACGAGATAGGCCATCGACTTACCGACGCCCGTGCCCGCCTCGATCACGCGATGGGTGCCCGTGACCAGCGCATCGCGACCCTCAACCGCCATCGCGATCTGCTCGTCGCGCGGCTCATAGGTGGGGTACATGCGATTGACCAGGCCGCCGGGGGCGTAATCTGCCTCGATCTCTTCACGACTCGGCATCTTAAGGACCGGCAGCTCGTCCGCATCAACGCGATCGTCTGCGCGATCGGCCTTGAGCACATCGGCACGAGCGGCGCTGAGCGAAAATATCGAACCCGGGTTCTGTCCAGCCAAAAAAGAAAAAATGGGGCGATATGACCAAGGCACGTCCGCGTGCATGTCCGCCAAGCGCGCCATAAGGCCCGAAGGCAGGTCGGTAAGTGCGACCAACAGCACGCGCCACACACCGCACAGGGCATCAACGTCGGCGTTCGCACGGTGCGATACTGAATCGCACCCAAACAAGTCGGCCATAAAAGACAGCTTGTGCGAGGCCAGGCGCGGAAGTGCGATGCGCGACAGTGCCAGCGAATCGATCCAGATGTCGCTGACGTTGACACCGCCCTTGACCGACTCGATAAACGACCGGTCAAACGTGGCGTTATGCGCGATAACAGGACAGCCGCCCACAAAGTCGGCGAGTGCCGCGACGGCCTCGACGGCCGACGGAGCATCTGCCACATCGGCGTTCGTAATGCTCGTGAGCTCGGTAATCTCTGCAGGAATCAGCTGCTTGGGATGCACGAACGTATCAAAGCGGTCAATGACCTCGCGGCCCGAAAGGCGGGCCGCGGAAATCTCAATTAACTCATTGTCCTGCACCGAAAGACCCGTGGTCTCGGTATCGAGGACGATTACGTCCTCCTCGATGAGGCCAAACGATTGCGTCTTAGCGCGCTCGGCGAGCGTGGCGTAAGAATCGATGACGAACTGCGGCGTTCCAGGAGATACGGCGTCCTCGATTAGCATGCAACGCCCGCCCGGCGGAGACCCATACGGATCAGGCTGTCGCACACCTGCGGGAACGTCATGTCGTCGGTATGGCGAATCTCATCGGGATACAGCGACGTATCGGTCATGCCGGGAATGGTGTTGGTCTCGAGAATGACAGGGCCGTCCTCGCTCACGATAAAATCGCTGCGCGAAACGCCCAGACAGCCGAGGGCCTTATGGGCCGCACAGGCAAGTTCCTGGGCACGCGCATAGTTTTCGGGCGAAATCTGCGCCGGAATGCGGTGGATGTCTGTGGGGTCGACGTACTTTACATCCAGGTCGTAGAACTCGCAGTCCTCAGGCTTGCGAATCTCCACAATCGGCAGCGCGCGCACGTCGTCCTCGCCGTACACGCCCACAGTGATCTCGGTTCCCTCGATGCACTTTTCGACCAGCACTTTATCGCCGTACTCAAAAGCCTTGGCGATTGCCGCCGGCAGCTCTGAGGGCTCGTGGACGAGCGAAATGCCGTAGCTGGAGCCGTTGACGGCGGGCTTTACAAAGCAACGCTCGCCACAAATCTCGACGATACGATCAATATCGACCTCGTCGCCCGCCTCAAGCGCCAGGCCGGGGGCAATGGGGATGCCCGCCTTGGCATACAGAAGCTTTGAAACCTCTTTATCGGCGCCACATGCGCTGGCGAGCACGCCTGACGCCGTGTAGGGGATACCCAGCGTCTCCATGGCCCCCTGCATGGCGCCATCCTCGCCGCCGGCGCCGTGCATGGCGATAAACGCCACGTCGAAGCCACCGGTCGCCATAGTCACCATAAAGTCATCGGCGGCGGTGTCGAGCAGCTCCACCGAGGTGTAGCCGGCCTCCTTCAGTGCCACCACGACATTCTTTCCAGAATTGAGCGAAATCTCGCGTTCGGCGGAATGGCCGCCCGCCAAGACCGCTACGTGCATGTTCTCTAGGCTTTTACCCGGCATGGGCAGACTCCTCCTCTATAATTCCTGCAGCTGATACCATATTGTAGCGATACCCTCTACGTTTCCCCAAAATCGAAAGGCTTCCATGAATCCCAGGACTAAATCTCAAGACATTCGCGACTTGAGCCAAAACGATATTCGCGAACTTGTCGCCGAACTCGGCCAACCCGCTTTTCGCGCAAAGCAGCTCATCGAATGGGTTTTTGAGAAGAACGTTTGTTCGTTTGATGACATGACCAACCTTCCCAAGGCCTTCCGCGAGCAGCTGAAGGAGGCATTTGCCTTCGACACGCCGACCGAGCTCGCCAAGCAGGTGTCTAAGGATGGCTCTCGTAAATACCTACTCGAGTACCACGACGGTATCTCCGTCGAGACCGTCGGCATGCCTCGTCGCAACAAGCTGTCTGTCTGCGTATCTACCCAAGCCGGCTGTGGTATGGGCTGCGCTTTTTGCGCTACCGGTCTGAACGGCCTCAAGCGCTCTCTGACCGCTCAAGAGATCGTCGACCAGGTGCTTCATGTATCCAACGACTTTGGCGAGCGTGCCACAAGCGTTGTCTTCATGGGCCAGGGCGAGCCGTTTGCCAACTACGACGAGGTTCTCAAGGCACTGCGTATCCTCAACGACCCCGATGGCATCGGTATCGGCGCTCGTCACCTCACCGTCTCTACCAGCGGCGTTATTCCCGGTATTCGCAAATTTGCCGATATCCCCGAGCAGTTCACTCTTGCCGTTTCCCTGCATTCCGCCATCCAGTCGACGCGCAATAAGCTCATGCCCGGTGTTAAGAAATACACGCTGCTTCGCCTTCACGAAGCGCTTCAGCTCTACACCGAGAAGACTGGCCGCCGCCCGACCTATGAGTATGCCATGATCGAAGGCGTCAACGATACGAATCCCGAGATGCAGGCGCTCTGCGACTTCTGCGAGGGAACGCTGTGCCACGTTAACCTGATTCAGCTTAACGACATCGAGGGCAGCCCGCTCAAGCCGTCGCCGATTCATAAGGTTGAGGATCTTCAGCGTCGTCTTGAGTCCCGTGGCATCGAGACCACGATTCGTAACTCCCGTGGTAACGATATTGACGCCGCTTGTGGACAGCTGAAGCAGCGCTTCAAAGTTCAGAAGAACGCATAGGGGAGTCGCACCCCAATACGTTTCATGTGAAACATCGAACGGTCCCGGTTGCAGGATATGCAACCGGGACCGTTTCATTTATCGACCTCAATTTTGGACCAACTGCTACCTTTCCCATTTTTTACGGACAAAATAAAGGGCCCTTGTCTCATGAATCAGACAAGGGCCCCTTAAAATATGCAGGGTAATTGTTAGGTACCTAATAGCCTACATTTTCCCATTGGTTGCTAACCCAACCTTGATTAATCTTGGGATTCTTCGTTACCTGAGCAGTACGCATGGCAACATCTTCTGTCATAACATCCATTTTCTTCTTTGAAGTATCGACGATATCTTGCGTGCTACGAAGCAAACGACCCCGAAGTTCATCGTCTGTCGCGATCTTATAGCCAGCAAAGGCACCAGCAGCGACAGTCGTCGCCAATGCAATCGCAGTTAAAATCTTATTCCTCATCTTGGCCCCCTTGATCAAACTGAATCATTTCACCAAGAATACGAGAAAGCTCTTCTTCGTCTTTAAACTCAATTTCAATCTTATTCTTTCCACGCGAGCTCTTCACACGCACGTTGGTATTAAATACCTGGCGAAGCACACGGGCAGCCTTTTTAAAAGACTGAGGCGTTGCAGGCCTCGGCGTCTTATGCGTCTCTCCGGCAGAAAACAATGGAGCAAGATTTTCTGTCGCTCTTACGGAAAGGCCCTCTGCAACAACCTTTTCTGCAAGTCGAATTCGAGCATCCTCATAGGGAACTGCAAGAATCGCACGTGCATGACCAGCAGTAAGTTTACCCTCAAAAATCATCTGCTGAACTACTTCAGGGAGATCAAGAAGGCGCAACGAATTTGTAATTGCAGAGCGTGATTTGCTTACTGCCTTCGACAATGCCTCCTGGGTCATACCGCTGGCATCAATGAGCTGTCGATAGCCCTTAGCCTCTTCGACGGGATTCAGATCAGAACGCTGAAGGTTTTCGATAAGAGCAAGAGCCAGCATCTCTTCATCATTAACATCTTTAATGATGACAGGCAGCTCCTCAAGACCAGCAAGCTTTGACGCCTGGTAACGACGCTCACCAGCGATAATCTCATAGCCGTTTCCATGCTTGCGAACCAAGAGCGGCTGCAAAACGCCATGCTCTTGGATTGACTCGCTCAACTCGCGAAGTTCAGTTTCATTAAAATGAATTCGCGGTTGATTAGGGTTGGGAACGATATCCTCAATAGGTAGTTTTGTTACAGATGCGGCATTTGAAGCAGATACAGCAGAACCACCGGTCTCATACTCGGCCTCTGAGACCAAAGCATTGAGTCCACGTCCCAATCCGCCACGTTTCTTTACACTAGGCACGCTTGATCACCTCTTTTGCAAGGTTCATATACGCTTTTGCACCCTTATTTTGAGGTGCATAGGTAATTACCGGTTCTCCAAAAGACGGAGCTTCGGAGATTTTAACCGTACGGGGGATTAGCGTCTTAAATGCCTTATCACCAAAGTATGATTGAACCTCCTCAACAACCTGATTCGATAGAGAAGTACGCGAGTCATACATGGTCATAAGCACACCATAGGTGTCTAAGCCCTTGTTCAAACGTGATTTGACCATCTTCATTGACTCTAGCAGCTTCGTAACGCCCTCGAGTGCGTAGTACTCGCACTGGATCGGAATCAAAACGCTGTCTGCTGCGGTCAAGGCATTGATAGTAAGTAGGCCGAGCGAAGGAGGACAGTCAATGAAAATAAAATCGAACTCGTCCTGAATCGGCTCAAGCAAATCTTTGAGGCGGGTTTCACGAGCAATTGCGCTTACGAGCTCAATTTCGGCACCTGCAAGCTGAATCGTAGCTGGAATTACGAATACCTTTTTGCAATTTGTATCAAGAACAAGCGATTCTGCCGGCACATCATTCAACAATGCATCATAGATGCAGCGATCAAGGTCTTCTTTTTCAATTCCAAATCCACTGGTGCTGTTTCCCTGCGGATCAAAATCGACAATCAGTGTCTTACGACCCTGCTCACCCAGTGCTGCTGCAAGGTTCACAGCCGTCGTTGACTTACCGACGCCGCCTTTTTGATTGATGATTGCAATGATACGCGTGTCTTTTGCGCTCTTAGAACGCTTAACGTCGCGAAATCCCACGGTCCCTCCTGGTGTGTATTAAAGCTGTCAAACGGAGGATGTTTCACGTGAAACATTCCGATTCGATATCAACCGCCATGTTTCACGTGAAACACTGCAAGTTGTTAGTATCCATTATGTTTCACGTGAAACATCTAGGCAAGCGGATTCTTCTTTGCCATGCCATTTGCACGAGGCAATGAAACGGATGCCGGATGACTCTTTTTAAGAACAATGAACTCCCTGTGGCCCAAGCCCTCAGGCAAATCGATTGCGTCATTCAGAAGCAAAGTGAAGCCGCAAATCTTAGCTGCTGACATGCCGGAAGCAAGCTCCTCATCCGAAGGATTACCCTTGGTGATAACAAATAGCCCTCCGTCTTTGAGGAACGGAGCCGCATACTCAACAAGAATCGGTAGAGGGGCAAGTGCGCGGGCGGTTACGACAGAAAACTGCTTCTTATGGCTTCGAGCATATTCTTCAAGGCGATCATGAACCGCATGAGCATGTTTCAATCCAAGAACATCAACAAAAGAATTGACAGCATCAACCTTCTTACCAACAGAGTCAATATAAGTAGCTTTACGATGCATGGTTATGGTTAACGGAATACCAGGGAAGCCCGCACCTGTTCCCATATCGAGCAAAGCTCCCTCAGGAGCCTTATTGATATAGGGGAGCAAAACAAGTGAGTCGAGGATATGAAGTACCGCAGCATCTTCTATGTTAAGAATACGGGTGAGATTGGTTGTCTTATTTGTTTCCAGAACCAAATCCAAATGTTGAATACATTTCCTCAGCTCAGTATCAGTTACGCTCAAGGAATACTCTTTGCAATAGGAAGTTAGACGACTCAACATCTCGTCAGCCTGCTGATCAGTAAGTACTAACAACGAAAGCTCCTTTCTGACAAAAATCAGTGTATCGAGAACTTTTGACAAAAAAAGGGGACGTGGAAACCACGTCCCCTTAGCATAAGCTCGAGTAGATTATCGAGCAACAATCACCACATGGCGATCGGGGTCAGAACCCTCAGAATGAGTATCGACGGCGTCATTGCCACGAAGTGCAATGTGAACCAGTCGGCGCTCGTAGGCATTCATGGGCGGAAGCGAAACACTCTTATGAGTGCGGATGGCACGCTCGGCAGCAGACTGAGCCATGGAGGCAACCTTGTCCTGACGGCGGCTCTTGTATCCCTCGACGTCCACTACAACCGGATACCTAAAGCCGAGCTTGCGGCTCACTAGCAAAGAGAACATAACCTGAAGGGCATCAAGGGTGCGACCATGACGGCCAATGAGAACAGCAAGGTCGGGAGCCGTTACATCCAGAATCAGCTCACCCTCGTCGCCCTCATACTCATCGATAGGAGAGTTGGCGGCATCGAAGTGCGAAAGGATGGAACGCAGGATGGAAATCGCGACATCGGCAATGGTGTCGAGCTCCTCGTCGGTCAGCTCTTCACCGGCCTTGTAGCGCTGTGCAATCTCGGGATAATCGCCCGCGACCTGCGGGGCAACCTCCTCAAGCATATCCTCGATGATCTCTTCAGACATAACGTACTCCAAAAGTTAGGTACCTAAATAAGATTGATATCCCGCTACTTCTTCTTGTGCGGGCGCGGCTTCTTCTCGCGACGAGTAACCTCAACCTGCAGCGGCGCGTTCTTAAGGCGCTCCTCCTCATCGGCCTTCGCCTTGTCGATGACCTTCTGCGTCACAAAAATCTGCTGGATAACCTGCCAAGCAGACGAGACGTCGTAGTACAGCAGAACACCAACGGGAAGGCTCCAGCCCATCCAAAGCATCATGACCGTCATGACAACGGCCATCATACGCATGCTCTGAGCCTGCTGGCCGGTCTGGTTACGCGACATATAGAGCTGCGGAATCAGGGTCAGGACAGCGAACAGGATCAGGCAGACCAGCGCAGGCAGCGCGACCATAAAGCCATCGGCAAAGGAGGCACTCGGCGTGGTGGTCAGGTCGGGCAGAATATTAAAGAACGAGAACGTGCCGTCGTTAAAGTAGTCCGGCAGGTTACGCAGCAGCGTAAATAGGGCGAACAGGACAGGCATCTGAATCAACAGCGGCAGACAACCAGCCATCGGGTTGAACTTGTTCTCGCTGTAGAACTTCTGCATTTCCTCGGCCTGACGCTGGGGATCGTCGGCATAGCGCTCCTGGATCTCGAGCATCTTGGGCTGCAGCACCTGCATGCGTGCCGTCGACTTAGTCGACTTGAGCATAAGCGGCGTCAGCAGCAGACGGATGATGACCACCAGGATGATGATGGACAGGCCCCAGTCGACCGCAAAGGTCTGGATGAGCTTGAGCAGCTCGAAAAGGATGTTAACGATCCAATCCCACATGTAAGTTTTCCTCCGATAGCGAGTGCCCGCTAGGGCACAGGGTCATAACCGCCGACGTGCAGGGGATTGCAGCGAGCGATGCGCCTCACGGCAAGCCAGCAGCCTCTCAAAACACCGTACTTCTCAATCGCCTGGACGGCGTATTGCGAGCACGTTGGGTAATAAATGCAGGCGTCAGGCAATAAGGGCGAAATAACCTGTTGATATATGCGAATAGGAGCGATGGCAACACGTCGCAAAACGTGATTGCTCATCGCTCCTCCCCGGCAACGCCGGCGCGTTTCATAAGCGAACGCAATGCATTGTCCATCTCCTGAGGCGAAGAAACCCTCGTCTTGGGAGTTGCGAACAAGATGATGTCATAACCCGCAACGGGAAATCCACAGCTGCGGGCGGCCTCGCGCATCACACGCTTAGAACGGTTGCGCACGACAGCACAACCGAGCCGTTTAGCACCAACGAAGGCGACCCTTCCGGAGTCGCCTTCGCCAACCGATTCACATATGGTCATTCGAATCAGAGGGTGATTGAAACGACGCCCCTGACTGAACACATGCTCGAAATCTTGCCGAGACTTAATAGTCTTCATGCGAGATGTGTGTATCGCTGCTAGACAGTGAGACGCTTGCGGCCCTTGGCGCGACGACGGGCGAGCACGGCACGACCACCCTTAGTGGCCATACGGGCACGGAAGCCATGGGTCTTGGCACGCTTACGCTTATTAGGCTGATACGTACGCTTCATCTTAAGTTCCTCCTGCTGCATTTCGAGTGTCCGCGGGGGCGCGGACGCAGATATAGACACGTGAGCTTGAAGATTGTAGGGAAATCAATGTTCAAATGTCAAGAAATCAAAGGTAAAAGGTTGCGCAGTTCACACGGTTCCCCCATAAGCCAAGCTTGATTTAGCGGTGCATGGCAACTTTTCACGATATTTCATCGAGTTTTCAACAGGTCATGTTGGCAATGTTGAGAACTTTTCGTCCGTTTTCCAAAGTTTTCAACAGGTTTTGAAAAGTTGTCGAAAGATGAGAAACATTGCACAGTGAGCTACTATTTGTTCGAAACCTTTTGAAAGATTGCGAGCGGCATGTCTGACGACTTTTACACCATGGTCGATTCCGGAGACCCGGCACCCGACAACGAGCACATCACCGGCGTGCGCGAAGAGCGTGAGGAAGGCGAGCAGACGACCACGCAGGCGCCAAAAGCCATGTACGCCGCACGAATCGCCGTCTATGACGACATGCTGTCGACACCGCGTGTGATCGTCATTGAGCCGCAAGATGTCCGCACGTATTTGGAAGAGACGACCAACACCGTCTACCAGTGCATGAAAGAGCAAGGTGGCCACATCTCGCTCATGGTCATCCGCGAGATTGTCGAAAACTTTATCCACGCACACTTTGCCGAGCCCATCATCTCGATTCTGGACGGCGGAGACACCATCCGATTTGCCGATCAGGGGCCCGGCATCGACGACAAGGAGCGCGCTTTCGACTTTGGCGTTACCAGCGCAAACAGCAAGATGAAGCGCTACATCCGTGGAACCGGAGCAGGATTTCCCATGGTGCAGGAGTATTTGGAAAACGCCGGCGGTGCCGTATCCATCGAGGACAACATGGGCAACGGCACCGTGGTTACGGTAAGCCTGAACCCTAAACGCGTGCAGGAAATCGAACGCGCCGGCGGACGCGGCGCTGCCGTGCGGCCCGAGACGGAGCAGCCCACATATCCCCTGCCGGGAGCATTTGCGCAGCAGCCCATGGCAACGCAGCAGATGCAGCCCCGCGTGGGACAGATGCAGCAGCCCGGAATGCTTCCTACACAAGAGCCCCAGGCGGCATCGATGTCGATGCCGCCAAACGCGCCAGAGGCCGTGCCGCTGGCGGATCAGGATGCAGCAGCAATGCAGCAGGCGACGGGGGCACCAGGTGGCCAGCAAATGGGCTATCAGCCGTACCAACAGGGATATCCATATCAGCAGATGCCTCAACTGGGGTATGGCCAGCAGTTCCCGCAGCAGTACCAGCAGGGATATCAGCAGCCGTACCAGCAGATGCCGCAGCAGCAGTACAACCCCTGGACCCAGCAGATGCCTCCGCAGCCTTACCAACAGTGGCCTCAAAGTTTTCAACAGCAAATGCCGCCGATGCAGAGTTCTCAACAACCAGCAGCTCAAATGATGTATCCTAATGCAGCAAATCAGTATGCGCAGCCACAACCGGACGTGTTCGTAAGCGATCGCGGCAACGCCGCGCTGGGCTATCTGGCGCAAAATCAAGCGTGCGGTGCAACCGATCTGGCGAGGGCGTTTGGAAACTCGGCCCCCACTTGGTCACGCACGCTCAATGACTTGGCGCAGGCTGGCTTGGTCATCAAGCATGGCCAGAAATACCATCTGACCGAACTCGGCGCCGCTCGCGTGCGAGCTCAGAGCTAAAGAACGGGAGAGACAGTGGACGAGGAAGCAAGCATCATCCTGGGGGATGCCATCGCCTTTTGCCAGCGCGACGGCCAAGATGCACGCCTCATCAACATGCTGGGGCAATCGCGCGCCATAAGCCTGACCGAAGATACGCTCACGATCGAGGCCCCCTCGCGCTTTGCCATCGCGCAGCTCAAAAAGCATCAGCCGACCATTGAGGCCTATCTGGAAGAAATCGCCTTTGCACCGATTGCGCTCGACATCGTGGCACCGCAAGGCGCCGCGACGGAATCCGCTGCCGCGACGGCGCCCGGCGCTGCTCCCGCTGCTTCCCCGGCGGCGCCAGCCTCCGCAGGCGACGTGTCGACAATCGAGCACCAGCACAGCGATGTTTCCCGTGAAACCATGGCACCGTTGCCGACCGCCGCGGCGACGTCAACGAACGCACCCGTCACGCACATGCCTATCGCTCACGACGCAGCGGCGGGCGCGGATTCGGGCATTGCAATCAAGAACACGCTCTCGGCCGATGATTTTCGTCGCATGATGAACCAGATGAAGGGCGGAGCGCCGACTAAGTCCACGCAAGCTGCGACCCCCGCTTCACCCATGCCAGCACCGACCGTACCGGCCGAGCAGAATACGGATGGAGCCCCACTCGCCGCGAACTCAAAATTTACCTTTGAGAACTTTGTCTACGGCCCCGAGAACAGCCATGCCTATCGCTCGGCACTCAAGTTTGCCGCCCTCGCGGACGAGCGCGGCACGTGCACATCACTGTTCATCTACGGCAAATCGGGCCTGGGCAAGACGCACCTGCTGCTTGCCATCAAAAACGAGCTCGCCGAGAAGTCGCCCGAGATCAAGGTCAAGTATGCCAACTCCCAGGCATATCTGGACGACCTGATGACCGAGTTCGACCGCCAAAAGAAGAGCAACGCCCCTATCATGCAAGCGTACCATGGCGTGGACGTGCTCATCATCGATGACATCCAAAACATCATCGGCAAGCGCGCGAGCGTGGACTACTTTTTCCAGCTCATGGACGAGTTCATCCGCAACAACAAGAAGGTCGTCATCGCGGCAGACCGCGCCCCCAAGGACCTGAGCATGGACGAGCGTCTGACCAGCCGCTTCAACGCCGGCATGCTCTGCTTGGTCGCAGAGCCCAGTTACGAGATGAAATACAAGATCTTGCAGCGCTATTACGAGAACACCATCGTCGCCGCTCCCGAGGCAGGCGACGACTCGCTGCTGGCGGCCTATGGGGGCGACGGCGGGCACCTGACCGACGAGCACTTTAAACACATGGCCGAGGTCTCGGGCACCAACATCCGCGAACTCGAGAGCTTCTGCGAGCGCTGCGCCGGCGAGGCGGGCGACCGCGAGCGCGAGGGCGGGGAGCTCACCTTTGACGATATCGACGCCATCGCCAGCCAGTACTTCGACACATCGGCCAAAAAGATCAACGTCCAGACGGTTCAGTCCGTCATCGAAGAGCAGTACGGCGTGACGCACGAGGAGCTCATCGGCCCGCGTCGCAACGCCAATATCGCCAAAGCACGCCATATTGCCATCTACCTGGCCATCGAGATGTGCGAGATGACGACCACGGCGGTGGGCGCCGAATTTGGCAACCGCAACCACTCGACCGTCAGCACGAGCTACAAAAAGGTCCAGAAGATGATCCAGGAAGACCGCACCGTCACCGAAGACCTCAAGTCGCTGCGCGATAAAATTACACTGCGCTCGTAGGGAAATAGAGACACCTGTTGAAAACTTGTCGAAACCACGGGCATAAGGTGTCTAAAACCCAACCCGTGGTGATGAAAAGTTTTGCGCTGGTTTTGAACGTGGAAAACCACCCCTGTTGCACACAGGTTGCTGTCGATTCTCTTTTTGGGTCTGACCTGCGTCTTTGGGAGTAATCAACAGTTTCGTCAGTGCTATTACTATTATTAAAATATTTATATCTATAGAAAGGTATTAAAAGATGAAGTTCACCGTCAGCCAGAGCTCGCTTACACAAGCCATCGGCGTCGTTATGAAGGGTGTCGCTTCGGCATCCACCCTCCCCATCCTGTCGGGCGTGCTCGTTAAGGCCCAAGACGGCATCTTGGAATTCCAGACCTCTAACTACACCATCTCGATCCGTCATCGCATCGCGGCGCATGTCGAAGAAGAGGGCGAGATGGTTATTCCCTGTAAGATGCTCTCCAATATCACCAAGACCCTCCCCGATGCCCCGGTCACCTTTGAGCTGTCCGAGCGCCAGGTGCTGATTGGTTGCGAGAAGAGCTCTTTCCGCCTGAACACGCTCGATGCCAATGACTTCCCCGAGTTTCCGGCCTATGCCATCGAGAGTGCCGTGGAGCTGCCGACCGATGTCTTGTCCGAGATGGTCGGCCGCGTGTGGCGCGTCACCTCGACCGACAAGGCTCGCCCCATCCTGGGCGGCGTGCACATGAAGGTCGAGAACAACACCGTACGCTTGGTGGCGACCGATTCCTTCCGCTTGGCCGTGTGCGATACGCAGGTCGAGACCTCGACCCTCGAGGGCTCCTTTGAGCTCAACGTTCCGGCTGACGCCTTTAACGACGCGCTGAACATCATGGCCAGCCAGGCGACCATCATGATCGGGGCTACCGACACCCAGGTCGTCTTCGAGGCCGGCAACACCACCTACGTGTCGCGCCGCATCGAGGGCGTGTACCCCAACTACAAGCAGCTCATCCCCGATTCGTGCGTGACGAGCGTCAAGATCGACGTCGCCGCCTTTAACGCCGCCCTCAAGCGCGTGGCCGTTATCGCGAGCGCCAACCCCGCCGTCAAGTTCGAGATCGATGTCGAGAACGGGCAGATGGGCCTGTCCTCCATTTCCAATGACCAGGACCTTGCGCAGGAGACGGTCGATGTCGAGGCCGAGGGCGAGTCAGGTACCATCGCCTTCAACTACCACTACATCTTCGGCTGCCTCAATGCCCTGTCCAAGGAGAAGGAGATCACGCTGGAGCTCAAGAGCTACTCGCAGGCGGGCATCTTCAAGTCCTACGACAAGATCAACTACCTGTACCTGGTCATGCCGGTCCGCATCTAGCGCTGCGCCATGACCATGTTCGCCCGCGATCTTTCCGTCGCGCGCTACCGCAGCTTCGATAGCTATCGCCTTGCCCTGGACGAGGGCGTGACGATACTTGCGGGACCCAACGCGGCGGGAAAGACCAATCTCATAGAGGCGCTGCAGCTGCTGACGAGCGGCGCCTCGTTTAGGCATCCGACCGCAGCCGAGCTCGTCCATGACGGCGTGGGCTCGTGCAAGATCGAGCTGAGGCTCGAGGGCGACGGCCGCGTGCTTGATATGGGATTGAGCGCGGAGGACGGTAAGCGCTCGTTTAGCCGCAACGGTAAGAGATGCTCTGCCGCCGGTGTGCGCGGGGTTCTGCCGAGCGTGCTGTTTTGCCCCGACCATCTGGACATGGTTAAGCGAGGCGCCAGTGTGCGCCGCGCCGCCCTCGATGACTTTGGCATGCAGCTGAGCGCACGCTATGCCGATCTTGCGAGCACCTATGGGCGCTGCGTGACCCAGCGTAACGCCTTGCTCAAGGAGACTTGGTGCTGCCGCGAGATGCTCGGCGCGTGGAACGATTCGATTGCCCGCGCGGGCTCGGCCCTGCTCGTGCACCGGTTGGCCCTGCTCGACCGGCTGGCGGGCCATGTGCACACTGCCTACGGGCAAGTGGCGTCCGGTGAGGCCGCCAGCGTGACCTATGCGTCCACGCTGGGGGATTTGCCCCAGGTCGAGGATCGCGAAGAGCTGAAGGGCTGGGCGTACGAGCGCATGCTGGCTGCCCTTGATGAGCACGCCGACGAGGAAATCCGCCGCGGCGTGACGTTGGTGGGACCGCATCGCGACGAGATTGAGTTTACCGTGGCGGGTCGCTCCGCCCGTTCATTTGCCAGCCAAGGACAGCAGCGCACGCTGGTGCTGTCCTGGAAGGTGGCCGAGGTTGCCGTGGCTCGCGATGTCCTGGGCACCGCCCCACTGCTGCTTTTGGACGACGTGATGAGCGAGCTCGACGGCGAGCGTCGCGGCGCTTTCCTGCGGCTGATCGGCGATGATATCCAGACGGTCATAACTACGACCAACCTGGGGTACTTTACCGATGACCTGCTTGATCGAGCCAAGGTGGTGAGCATGGGTGAGACGTGCTAATTACGAGCGCGAGAGCGAGACAGTCGCCTTCAGCGGGTTTTTGAACGCAGAGCGCCAGCGCATCCTGGCGGCTGCAACGCCTAAGCGCCGTGCGCAGATGGAGGCCGCCGAGGAGTCGCGCACGGTCTATCGCGCATGGAACGCGGTGTGCTCGGGCACGCGCGAGGGGCGGCATGTGACGGGACTGCGCTACCTGCCCGAGTCCAATGAGCTGCTGGTGTATCTCGACTCGCCCTCGTGGACGCAGGAAATGACGTTGTTGCGCGAGATCATCCGCGCGCGCATGGAGCGCGCCGGTGCGCATGTGGACGGCCTGGTGTTCAAAACCACCGCGCCCGGTCACACGCCGCCCGCCGCCAAGGCGCGCCTGCGCCCGGCGACGACCGAGCGCCCGCCGGCCCCGCACGCCGACCTAAGTGAGGCCGAGTGCACCGAGATCGAGCGCCAGGTGGCGCCCATCGAAGACCAAAAACTGCGCGAGGCCCTCGAGAATGCCATGAGAGCCAGTGCCGAGTGGGCCAAGGGCGTGCAGAGCAAAAAAGAGCCTTAAATCGCATCTGGTGGCCTTGTAGAGCTAAATACCCTCGTCCCCGAGGGTATTTTTTTACGATAAACTAGTAAGGCTGTACACATTTTCTTAACTGAAGGAGGACGTGTGGCAAACGAAAACGATTACGATGGCGGCGAGATTAAGATTCTCGAAGGTCTCGAGGCCGTTCGTAAGCGCCCGGGCATGTATATCGGCTCGACGAGCGCCAGCGGTCTTCATCACCTGGTGTGGGAGATCGTTGATAACTCCGTCGACGAGGCCATGGCCGGTTTCTGCACCGAGATTCAGGTGACGGTCCACGCCGACAACTCCATCACGGTCGTCGATAACGGGCGCGGTATCCCCGTCGACGAGCATCCCATCAAAAAGATCCCGACGCTCGAGGTCGTCATGACGATCCTGCACGCCGGCGGTAAGTTCGATAACTCGGCCTATAAGGTCTCGGGCGGCCTGCACGGCGTAGGCATCTCCGTCGTCAACGCACTGTCCAAGCGCGTGGTCGTTCAGGTTCGTCGCGATGGCAACACCTACGAGATGGAGTTCTCGCGCGGCAAGACCGTCAAGAAGATGGAGGTCGTGGGCACCTCGGATTCGACGGGCACCACCGTCACCTTCTGGCCCGACGACGAGATCTTCGAGACCTGCATCTACGATTTCGATACGCTGCACAACCGTCTGCAGGAGACAGCGTTCCTCAATAAGAACCTCAAGATCGTGCTGACCGACGAGCGCGAGGCGACTCCCCACGTGGAGGAGTTTTGCTACGAGGGCGGCATCATCGACTTCGTCAAGTTCCTCAACGAGGGCAAGGACGTCCCCGAGGCCTTTAAGGAGCCCATCTACATCGAGGGCAAATCGGACCCGGACGCTCCCGTGGCCAAGATGGGCGAGGTCGAGGTTTCCCTGCAGTGGAATAGCGGCTACGGCGAGAACGTCATGTCGTTTGCCAACGACATCTACACTCCCGAGGGCGGCATGCACCTTGAGGGCTTCCGCACCGCGCTCACCCGCGTGATCAACGACTACGCGCGCAAACAGAACCTGCTCAAGGAAAAAGACGCCAACCTGACCGGCGACGATGTGCGCGAGGGCCTTTCGGCCGTTATCTCGGTCAAGCTGCCCGATCCGCAGTTTGAGGGGCAGACCAAGGCCAAGCTCGGTAGCTCCTATATGCGCGCGCTCACGCTCAAGATCGTGACCGACGGCCTCGCCGATTACTTGGAGGAGCATCCCAAGCCCGCCCGCGAGATCGTCAAGAAGGCGCAACAGGCCTGCAAGGCGCGCAACGCCGCCCGCAAGGCGCGCGAGGCGACCCGCCGCAAGAGCCTGCTCGAGACGGCGTCCCTGCCCGGTAAGCTCGCTGACTGCTCAGTGCGCGATGCCGAGCTGACCGAGCTCTTCATCGTAGAGGGCGACTCGGCAGGCGGTTCGGCCAAGGACGGCCGTCGCCGAGACATCCAGGCGATTCTGCCCCTGCGCGGCAAGATTCTGAACGTCGAACGCGTTGGTGACCATCGCGCGTTCTCGAGTGACACCATCCAGTCGCTGATTACCGCGATCGGCTGCGGCGTCACGACGAGTGCCGGCGACGGCGGCGACTTCGATATCACCAAGGCGCGCTACCACAAGATCATCATCATGACCGATGCAGACGTCGACGGTGCGCACATTCGCATCCTGCTGCTGACGTTCTTCTACAAGTACATGCGTCCGCTGATCGATGCCGGCTACGTCTATGTTGCCTGCCCGCCCATCTTTGGCATTAAGGTGCGCAACAAGATCCACTACGTGTATCCCAACGGCCGCCAGCCCGAAGACGAGATCCTGCGCGACACCATCCAGAGTCTGGGCCTGAACCCCGACGACAACGACGAGGACGGCAAGGCCAAGGATGGCAAGATCACCAAGAAGCGCAAGGGCTATACCGTCCAGCGCTACAAGGGTCTGGGCGAGATGGACCCCAAGCAGCTCGCCTCGACGACGATGAATCCCAAGACCCGCATCCTGCAGCGCGTGTCGATCGAGGATGCCGTGGTGGCAGACCGCGCCGTGCGCGAGCTGATGGGCTCCGAGGTCGGCTATCGCCGCGAGTACATTGAAAAACACGCGCACGACGCGCGCTTCTTGGACGCCTAACCTGTTCGGCTTTCCCAGCCACCGCACCTTCGCCCTCAATCGTCGGTCGCGTACCCAAGTACGCTTCCCTCCTCTTTCGAGCGAATCTGCGGCACCTGGAAAAGCCGTCTCCGTGGCAGGATGATTAATGGACCACGCAAACCATGAGGAGGTAACGTGGCAGACGATATCAACAATAACGAGGGTATGGGCGAGGCCGGCGATGCCGGCATGCCCGACGATCTGAAGCGCCTGCTTGCCCGTGCTGAGCAGGGCGAGGACGGCGATCCTGACGCCTATAACCCCGATGCCGATGATGACGAGGAAGAAGACGACGACGCCGAGCTCGAGGAGAGCTTTGGCGAAGTCGATCGTGGCGCCTCGGCCGGCGAGGATATAAACGGCGGCCAGCTCCAGATTTCGGAGTTTGGCCGCGAGATGAAGCAGTCATTTATCGAGTATTCGATGTCGGTCATCACGGCGCGCGCCCTGCCGGACGTGCGCGACGGCTTAAAGCCGGTGCACCGCCGCATCCTGTACGCGATGAACGAGAGCGGCATCTACCCCAACCGTCCGCACAAGAAGTCCGCTTGGACGGTCGGCGAAGTTATCGGTAAGTACCATCCGCACGGTGACTTCGCGGTCTACGAGGCAATGGTTCGCCTGGCGCAGTGGTTCTCCATGCGCACGCCGCTCATCGACGGCCACGGCAACTTCGGCAACATCGACGGCGACGGCGCCGCTGCCATGCGTTACACCGAGAGCCGCCTGGCAAAGCCCGCCATGGAGCTGCTGCGTGACCTGCAGAAGGATACCGTCGACTGGCAGCCCAACTACGACGAATCACTCGCCGAGCCCGTGGCACTGCCTGCGCGCTTCCCCAACCTGCTGGTCAACGGCAGCCAGGGCATCGCCGTCGGCATGGCCACCAACATCGCCCCGCATAACCTCACCGAGGCGATCGAGGCCACCTGCTACCTGATCGACAACCCCGACGCCACCGTCGACGAGCTCATGCAGATCATGCCCGGTCCGGACTTCCCCACCGGCGCCATCATCATGGGCAGCGCCGGCATTAAGCAGAGCTACGAGACCGGCCGCGGCTCCATTACCGTGCGCGCCAAGGCCCACGTGGAGTCCACCAAGACCGGCCGCAGCCGCTTGGTCTTTACCGAGATTCCCTACATGGTCAACAAGGGCACCCTGCAGGAGAAGATCGCCCAGCTCGTCAACGACAAGCGCATCGAGGGCATCTCGGATATGCGCGATGAGTCCAACCAGAAGGGCATCCGTCTGGTCATCGAGCTCAAGAAGGGCGTCATTCCGCAGGTCGTGCTCAACAACCTGTATAAGTACACCTCGCTGCAGACGACCTTTGGCGCCAACAACCTGGCGCTCGTCAACGGCGTTCCCAAATGCCTGAGCCTGCGCGAGATGCTGCAGCACTACATCGACCACCAGGTCGACGTCGTCACCCGCCGCACCCGCTTCGACCTTAAGAAGGCCCAGGCTCGCGCGCATATCCTCGAGGGCTACCTGATGGCTCTCGATCATATTGACGAGGTCATCAGCATTATCCGCTCCTCGCAGACCGACTCCGAGGCCAGCAGCCGCCTGATCGAGCGCTTTGGCTTTACGCCCGAGCAGACCACGGCCATCCTCGAGATGAAGCTGCGCCGCCTGACCGGCCTGGAGCGCGACAAGATTCAGGAAGAGCTGGACGGCCTGCGCCGCGCCATCGCCTACTACGAGGACCTGCTGGCGCACGAGGAGAAGATCCTGGGCGTCATTAAGGAAGAGATGCGCGAGATCTCCAAGAAGTTCGGCGATAAGCGCCGCACCGAGATCAGCCATGTCGAGAAGGACCTGGACGTCGAGGACCTCATTGCCGACGAGGACATGGTCGTGACCATCACCCACACCGGCTATGTCAAGCGCATCCCGGTGGCCGCCTACCGCGCCCAGAAGCGCGGCGGCAAGGGCGTGTCGGGCGTCAACCTCAAAGAGGACGACGTTATCGACGAGATGTTCATCGCGTCCACGCACGAGTACGTGCTGTTCTTCTCGAGCAAGGGCAAGGTCTATCGCCTGAAGGTGCACGAGCTGCCGGTGGGTACGCGCCAGGCGCGCGGTACCGCGATCGTCAACCTGCTGCCCTTTGAGGACGGCGAGAAGATCGCGAGCGTCATCAGCTGCCGCGAGTTCCCTGCCGACGAGTATCTGATGTTTGCCACCAAGAGCGGCATGGTCAAGAAGACCGTAATGAGCGCATATGACCGCAGCCGTCGCGACGGCCTGATCGCTATCAACCTGCGTGACGACGACGCGCTGCTGAACGTGCGCCGCGTGCGCGAGGGCGACAAGATTATCCTGGCTACCACCGCGGGCAAGGCGATCATGTTCTCCGAGGAGCAGGTGCGCGCCACCGGCCGCGATACCAGCGGCGTTCGCGGTATCGGTATGAAGGACGGCGTGAGCGTTCTGGGCATGGAAGTCACTAACGGCAACGGCGATCTATTCGTCATCACCGAGCGCGGCTACGGTAAGCGCACGCCGGTCGCGGACTACCCGGAGCAGAATCGCGGCGGCCAGGGCGTCTACACCATCCAAATGACCGAGCGTAAGGGCAACCTCGCGGCCATGAAGACGGTGGGCCCGCAGCACGAGTTGTTCATCGTGACGGAGGGCGCGACGGTCATTCGCGTCAAGACCGATGAGATCAGCCAGACTGGCCGCGCTACCCAGGGCGTCAAGATGATGACCGTCGACGACAACGACCGCATCTGCGCCGTAGCCCGCATGACGGCCGCCAAGGAGAAGCCCGAAGGGGAAGCCACAGAAGACGGCTCCGCCCCCGAAGAAACCCCTGTCGATCTGGGCGACGGCAACGACATGCCAGAAGATCTCCTAGACGAGTAAGAGGCCCTAGCTGGTAAAAAATATCAGACCCCTTATATCGGCGGTCGGCGCACTGCGCGCCGACCGCTTTTTTGACAATCTTGAACCTCGCGTCGGCCCCGGCTGTCCGGCGGCATGCGAAGTCGATCGCGAGTTCCGCACGAGCCGGAGAGCACTTAATGTGCTCTCCGTGCGAGCAGGACTGTCCGAGCAGGCGACTTCGCATGCCGCCGGACAGCCGGGGCCGACACCCCTCAAAGATTTTCAAAAAAGTTGTTGACGCGCGCGTAACGACTCGTCTAATATATCCCTTGCGCGATGGACCTGTAGCTCAGTTGGTTAGAGCGTCCGGCTGATAACCGGGAGGTCACAAGTTCGAATCTTGTCAGGTCCACCA
>DYAA01000198.1 GCA_019419405.1 Collinsella sp.
GCCCTCACATATACAGGGGGTACTGTAAATGTTCTACACGCTAACCGCTAACCCGGCTGTCGACATGACGGTTTCGAGCTCTCCGCTCGAGCCCGACGAGAACGTCCGCACCGGCTCGGCCAGCTACACGGCTAACGGCAAGGGCCTCGACGTGTCCTTCGCCTTTAAGAAGATGGGCGTCGACACCGTCGCGCTCGGCTTCTTCGCCGGCTTCACGGGCAAGTTCATCGTCGAGGAGGTCATGAACCTGGGTTGCCTCTGCCGCCCGGTCTGGACCGACGGTATCACGCGCATTAACACCTACGTCAACGATGGCCAGCACGAGTACGGCATCCTGAACCCGGGTGCTCCGATCACGCCGCAGCACCAGGAGGAGCTCTACAACATCCTGGACACCGCGGGCGATCTCGAGTGCCTGATCGTTTCCGGCTCCGTGCCTCCCAAAGCTACGCCTGACTTCCTGGCTCAGGTCATGGAGCACGCTCAGGCTCGTGGCGCCGATGTCGTCTTGGACCTGTCCTCCGACAAACTCAAGGAGCTCGCTCACAAGAAGCCGCTGCTCATCAAGCCGAACCATCACGAGATGAAGGCCATCTTCGGCGTGCCGGTCGACACCGACGACGAGGTCCGCGTTGCCATGAAGATGGCTCACGACGCCGGCGTTCAGAACGTGCTGCTCACCCGTGGTAGCCGCGGCGACGCTTACTTCTCCAACGGCGAGGACATCTGGTACGCCAAGCGTGAGTTCAACATCAAGCTTGTTTCTTCCGTCTGCGCCGGCGACTGCACCCTCGCTGCGTTCCTGCACAAGTGGTACAGGGATCGCGACAACGTCGAGGAGGCCATGAAGCTCGCTATGGCCACCGGCGCCAACGTTGCCGAGTCCGTCGGCATCGGCGACTTCGGTCACGTCGACGAGTACAGCAAGCGTGTTGCTGTCCGCAAGCTCGATCGTCAGTAATCGAAACGCGACATATTCGTGCGCATGTGGCGCCCCGGTTTCGGCTGGGGCGCCTTTTGTTCCGCCACGGGGGAGAGGTGTCCCGCCGTACTTCATCGCTTCCACACCGTTCGCCGAGTTGTCCTAGCCTTTTACCGATGCGTGGAATATACTTTCACTAACACGTTGCTTCGTGAAAGGAACATTCATGATTTACACGCTCACTGCAAATCCCGCCATTGACTACAACATCGCCTGCGACGGCCTTACTGCCAATACCGTCACGCGTACCCGCAATGCCGTCTACACGCCCAACGGCAAGGGCCTCAACGTCTCGTTTACGCTTGACCACTATGGTGTCGACACCACGATCCTGGGTTTCTTCGCCGGCTTCTCGGGTGAGTTTATCGTTAAGGGCGCCGAGGCCCTGGGCGTGCCCGTCAAGCCCGTGTGGACCGACGGTATTACGCGCGTCAATGTGTTCCTCAACGCCGGTCCCGACACCGAGTACAACATGGTCAATGCCGGTGCCGCCATCAATGAGGCCAACGAGCAGGAGATGTTTGAACTTATCGATTCGCTCGATGACATGACCTGCCTGGTCATCAGCGGCTCGCTGCCTCCCAACACTTCCGAGGGCTTCTTGGCCGAGGTCCTGCGCCGTGTCAAGGCCAAGGGGGCCGAGTTCGTCCTCGACATCTCGAGCCATCAGCTGGCAGACCTCATTGCTCTGGAGCCACTGCTGATCAAGCCCAATGACGACGAGCTGCTTGACATCTTTGGCATCAAGGTGAGCGGTGGCGACGACGATTCCGTCAAGGGCGCTATGGCCGAGCTGCACGCCAAGGGCGCCAAGAACGTGCTGCTGACCCTTGGTGGCGCCGGTGCGTACTTCTCCAACGGCGAGCATATCTGGTTTGCCAACCGCACCTTCGACGTCAAGCTGCTGTCGACGGTGTGCGCCGGCGATTCCTCGCTCGCTGCCTTCCTGTCCGTCTGGCACGACGCCCCCGAGCGCGTCGAGGACGCCCTGCGCCTTTCGATGGCCACTGGCGCCAACGTGGTCGAGTGCCCCGGTCTGGGTGATTTTGCCAAGGTGGACGAATATAAGAAGCACATCGAGGTTCGCCAGGTCTGCTAGTTCCGGCACCTTGTCTGAATAGTTTGATTATTTCGCATCCGTCTTAGACTAGGACGGATGCGTTTTTGTTTATCGGACTTGCGTGTGCAGTGGAGGCTGTTTCTTGCTAGACTTCTTGCAGACGCAATCGATAGCCAATTTGATAGTCGCAGGAGGCCATAGGCATGTGCAATGTTTCGCTCAACGGTACTCAACCGTCCGATGCGTCCCTGCGCGTCCTGCGCGCGCTTGAGGCGGCTGGTCTTGAGGCTTGGTACGTGGGCGGTTGGGTGCGCGACGCCCTGATGGGGTACCCCAGCCACGATGTTGATATGTGCTGTAGCGGCCTGTGGCAGGAGTCCAAAGCGGCGCTCGAGACCGCCGGCATCGCGGTTGTGGAGTCGGGCATTAAATTTGGCGGAATCACGGCTATTTCCGATGGCGAGCGTATCGAGGTCACCACGTACCGTCTGGATGGCTTTTACACCGATGGTCGTCATCCCCAGAGTGTGGAGCGTGCCGCCTCGCTCGAGGACGATCTGGCGCGCCGCGACTTTACCGTCAATGCCATGGCCTGGCATCCCGAGCGCGGGCTTGTCGACCGCTACGACGGTCAGGGTGACTTGGAGCGCAAGCTGATTCGCGCTGTCGGCGATCCCAAGCGTCGCTTTAACGAGGACGCCCTGCGCATGCTGCGTGCGGTGCGCTTTGCCTGCCGTCTGGACTTTATGATTGAGCCCGAGACCAAGCGTGCGCTTGCCGAGTGCGCGCCGCTGCTCGATGCCGTGGCGCGTGAGCGTGTGGGTATTGAGCTCGAGGGCATTCTTTCGACCGGTCATGGGGGAGACGCGATGCTCCGCTATCCCGAGCTCATCTGCGCCGCCGTGCCCGAGTTGGCAGCGGGTCGCGGGTTTGATCAGCGCAGTGTCTATCATGCGTTTAACGTCTACGTGCATATCGCCCGTGTGCTGACGGTGGCGGGGGAGCTCGCGCTGTGTGACGGCGTCGCGCCCTCGTCGAGCCTTATGTGGGCGGCGTTTTTGCACGATGTGTCCAAGCCCGAGTGCTTCACGGTCGACCATGCCGGTAGCGGACACTTCTACGGTCATCCCGAGCTCGGCGCCAAGAAGGCGCGCGTCATTATGGATCGCCTGGCCCTCTCGCACGACTTGGTGCGCGACGTGTGCCTGCTCATCAAATACCATGACAAGCCGCTGCGCCCCGAGCGCTCCTGTCTGCTCAATATGATGCGCGCGCTTTCGGGTGAGGGCGTCGACACGGCCCGCCTGATTGACGAGCTCATGGACCTTAAGCGTGCCGACACACTTGGCAAGGCCCCGTCGTGCTTCTATTATGTTGAGACGATTGAGGAGATGCGCGCGCTGGCGCACGAGCTGCTGAAGGTAGGGGAGCCCTATACGCTCAAGATGCTCGCCATCAACGGCGGCGACCTGATCCGTGCCGGAGTCAAGCCCGGGCCGGAACTGGGTCAGTTTCTCAACTCCGCCCTCGACGCCGTGATCGAAGACGATATTCCCAACGAGCGCGAAGCTCTTTTGGTTCATCTCAACTTGAATTAGCTACCAAGTTTACCTGCGTATTCCATAACCTGCCGACAATTTTTCGGCAATTTGGAATTTCTTCTTGCGCTGACGTTTTTTGTCCCGTAATATATTTCCTCGCAGCACGGCAGTGCAGATGTCATGTGGCCCGTTCGTCTAGCGGTTTAGGACGCCGCCCTCTCAAGGCGGAGATCACCAGTTCGAATCTGGTACGGGCTACCACTTCTTTTCTGCTGAGGCTTATGGCCCGTTCGTCTAGCGGTTTAGGACGCCGCCCTCTCAAGGCGGAGATCACCAGTTCGAATCTGGTACGGGCTACCACGCATCTGATACCCGGACTTCCTATGGAAGGCCGGGTTTTTTATTTTCAAACAATCGTCTGCAATTCCCGTTTGAACCAGAGCTTTGCGTTCTGCCTATGGCCCTTACGGGTACAATATCCAAGATATTTTGACTGTTAGAAGGAGTCTCATGACGGAGTCCTCTCAGCATACGTCTAAGCCCCAGGTCGAGGTTGAGGCCTCGGGCGGAGATGACAATAAGAGCGCACGCCGCGGCGCCATCTTTATCGGCGTCGTGCTGGTGGGTTATATCGTCTATCTGGTGGTAACCGGGCAGATGGGGCAGTTCTGGGCCGCTATGTCGAGCGTCCAGGCGTCATGGCTCGTTGTCGCGTGTCTTTGCATGTTCATGTATCTGTTCTTTGGCATTGTGGCCTATGCGATCGCCGTCTGGCTCGACCCATATTCGCCCGTCGGCATCCGCGACCTGATTTCGGTCGAGGCGAGCGGCATCTTCTTTGGCAACCTGACGCCCATGATGATGGGCTCGACTCCCGCCCAGATCTACCGCCTGACCAAGGCGGGCCAAAATGTCGGCGAGGCCGGAGCCACGCAGTTCACGCGCTTTATCGTGTATCAGTTTGGCCTCGTTGCCTGGGGCGCTATCCTACTGCTTGCTCGCATGCCGTTTTTTGCCGAGCGCTATGGCGACATGACGCTGCTGTGCGTCTTTAGCTTTGGTGGGCACTGCTGCATCTTGCTGGGCATCTTCGCCGTCGCGCTCATGCCTAAGACCGTCACGCGCGTCGCCCATTGCATCATCAATTGGCTCGAGCGCATTGGTGTCTCGGCCACTAAGATCGAGGGATGGCGCACGTTTGTCGATGGCGAGATCTACTCCTTCTCCGAGAAGTTCAAGCTTTCAGCCGGACATTTTTCTTCCATGCTGCTCACCGTGTTTATCACCATGCTGCAGCTCGCGTTTTTCTATCTGGTGCCGTATTTCCTGATGCTTGCCTTTGGCCACCACGAGGTCGACTTTTTCTCGGTCATGGCCGCGAGCGCCTTTGTCCAGCTGCTGAGCTCTGCGGTTCCCTTGCCCGGTGGAACTGGTGGCGCTGAGGGCGGCTTTGCATTGTTCTTGGGTCATTTCTTTGGGTCGGCATCGACCGCCGGCTATCTGCTGTGGCGTCTCATTACGTTTATTGCACCGACCATTTTGGCTGCGCCCCTGCTGGGCCTTAAGAGCGCTCACAACGAGAGCATCCATGCGCGCTGGGATCGCGTGATGCGCAAGCTCGGCCGCGCGCCTCAGACGCCCTCTGCGCCCACTAAGCCGCACCCCGCGAATGCTGTTACCGTTGATCCCAAGAAGCAGGCTCAGAAGGCTTCTGGGACCGCTAAGCCGGCTCATAAAGCCTATGTGCGCCAGACAGGCGACGGTATTCGCGTATCTCCGTCGGCACTCAATAAGAAGAAGCACCCTAAGTCGCAGTAGGGCAGTCGTGCGTTCTTCATGATGCGGGGCATATTTGTGCTGTATGGGGGATAATCCTCTTACGTAGATTATCTCTCATCTGTTGATGAATGCTCGCATATCGAAGGGACATGCCCATGGCAACCAGCAAACCGCGTCTTGACCGCCGCATCGTTCGCAGCCGTAATGCCATCCTTTCCGCTTTCGAGCGCCTACTCATGGAAAAGCCGCTGGCAGACATTACGGTGAGTGCCATCGCGCGCGAGGCCAATGTCGACCGCAAGACCTTTTACGTTCACTTTGGCACGGTTGATGGCCTGCTCGATGCCATTGCCGTCGATGTGGTGGAGATGATTGTCGACTCGGTCGAGAAAACGCTTGCTTCCATGGACGGCGACACCAATGAGCGCGCCCTGGGCGCGGCGGCGACCTTCTTTAAAACCGTTAACGAGGCGCTGTGCAACAACCTGGTGCTTAATCGTCAGCTGATCGAGAACATTCCGCTCGATGATTTTATGGCTCGTCTTCGTGCGCCGCTCGAGCACGAGATTGCCGAGCGCGATCTGCTGCCCCAAGGTCTCAAGGACGAGATGTTCGATTACTATCTGGCGTTTTTGCTGTCGGGTATTATCGGTATCTATCGCACGTGGGCGCTGTCTGACGGCTCGGTTCCTATCGAGCGTGTCTCTGAGGTCGCCAACGACCTAACTCTCAATGGTCTGTCGAGTCTGGAATCTCGCTTGGATTAGGCCTAGTTGGGCTCGTCGGCGTGGAAATGCCTGTTCACGAGGTTCTCTGGCGCCTTGTAGACCTCGTCGGCGTAGGAGCTGTAGCCTGAGGATCTTTAAAAGAAAGTCCAGTTTATTCTTCCCACTCCAATTTGGAATCTTCCGATGCGCCTTCGCGCGCTCGCATGACCTCGATACCATGTGAGCGTGCGAAGTCGACGAGCTCTGCGTTGCGGGCGTTTAGGGTGCCGAAGGCGGCGGGGCACACGATAAGGCGCGCGCAGTGGACGAGGAGCTCTTTGGCGCGGGCTATGGTTTTATCCCCAATCGGTTCGAAGGCACGCTCGGCCACGCATTCCGTCGCCAGGTCGCGCGCGAGCTCGCAGTCGATGTCCCCTTCGTGCAGAATGCCCGCGTAGAATGCCTTGCCCTGCCGGATGAGCTGGCGAAACACAGCCGACCCTGTACCTGCGCCGGCGATGACGAACGTGTGCGCATTGCCGTGCGGGCGCCCAATTTCCACGCTGCCGAAGCGCTCGTTGAAGGTGCCATGTTGAAGGCCGTAGAGCTCGCCAATCGTCTCGCGCGTGAATATGTCCTCGGG
>DYAA01000199.1 GCA_019419405.1 Collinsella sp.
GCCCTCATCGATGACATCATCAGCGACGACCCGGCAACCTACGTGACGCAGATCACGGTGCCGGTTGCCCCAGCAAAGTAAGAACCGCCCGGAAGGCATCGCGCTTCCGGGCGGTTTTTCAATTTGGTTATCGATGCGCTAAGCCTGGGGCACCTCACCGGTAGCCAAGATCTGCTCGAGCGCGTCCTCGTCCAGCACGGGTACGCCCAGCTGCTCGGCTTTGGTGAGCTTGGAGCCCGCTTTGGGGCCGGCGACCAGATAGCTCGTCTTCTTTGAAACACTGCCCGAAACCTTGGCGCCGAGCACCTTGAGCGCCGCACCCGCCTCGTCGCGTGTGCGGTTGACGAGCGTGCCGGTCAGCACAAACGTCAGACCCGCGAGTGGCTGTGCGTCGGCGAGCTCGCCCGCCACGCCAGCGTCGGCCGCAGCTTGCGCGTGCGCGGCGCCCAGGTCGACCTCGAGCGACAGGCCCGCCTGACGCAAGCGCTCCAGCACGGCAAGGTTTTCGGGCACGGCCAGGAACTGCTTGACGCTCGCCGCAATCTTGGGACCGATGCCCTCGCACTCGGCGATGTCCTCTTCACTCGCCAAGATGAGCTTATCAATCGACAGGAATCGCTCGGCGATGACCTCGCCCACGCTCTTGCCCACGTGGCGGATGCCCAGGGCAAACAGCACACGCCCGAGTGGCTGGCTCTTGGACTTGTTGAGCTCGGCGATGATTTTCTCGGCCGTCTTGAGGCCTACCGGAATGGGATCGCCCTTCTTAACGCCCTTTTTGCTATTGGTGCTCGCGTACACGCGCCCCGTATCCAGGCCTGCGATGTCATCGACCGTGAGCTGGTAGAAGTCTGCGACATCGTGGATCAGGCCGGCAGCGATCATCTTGTCGACGATCTCGTCGCCCAGGCCATCGACGTCCATGCAGCCGCGGCTCACCCAGTGGAGCAAACGCTCCTTGAGCTGTGCGGGGCAGTCGATGGACACGCAGCGGTAGGCAACCTCGCCATCCTCGTGAACCACGGGGCTACCGCACACGGGGCAGACCTCGGGCATGTGCCAGTCGACCGAATCGGCCGGGCGCTTGTCGAGCACCGGGCCCACGACCTCGGGAATCACGTCGCCCGCCTTGTGCACGATGATGGTATCGCCCTCGCGCACGTTTTTGCGGCGGATCTCGTCGATGTTGTGCAGCGTGGCGCGCGCGATGGTGGAGCCGGCGACCGTCACCGGGTCGAACTCGGCGACCGGCGTGAGCACACCAGTGCGGCCAACCTGGATGCGAATCTCGCGCAGGATGGTCTGCTTTTCCTCGGGCGGGAACTTAAAGGCAATGGCCCAGCGCGGTGCGCGGGCGGTAAAGCCCAGGTCGAGCTGCTGCTGGAAGCTGTCGACCTTTACGACCACGCCGTCGATGTCGTAGTCCAAGTCGCCGCGATGCTCGAGGGCCTGGGCGCAGAACTCGTGGACCTCGGCC
>DYAA01000002.1 GCA_019419405.1 Collinsella sp.
GGCTACGTTGAGCCTGCCACGCTTGTCGAGCTGCTAGGCGACGACGTGGCGCTCGTGAGCATTATGGTCGCCAACAACGAAACCGGCGTGGTGCAGCCCATCCGCGAGCTTGCCGCAGCTGCGCACACCGCAGGTGCCCTGTTCCACACCGATGCCATCCAGGGCTACTTGCATATTCCACTCGATGTCACCGAGCTGGGCGTCGACGCCATGTCCGTCGCAGCCCACAAGATTGGCGGTCCCGTGGCATCTGGCGCACTCTACCTTAAGAGCCGCACGCCGCTGCGCCCGCGCATCTTCGGCGGCGGACAGGAGGCCGGTCGTCGTGCCGGCACGCAAGACCTGCGCACGCAGCTCGCCTTTGCCGCTGCCGCCTCGTCTCTGACGCCCCATGTGGCTCAGGAGCGCGCGAAGCTGCAAGCCCTTTCCGACAAGCTCTACGCCACGCTTACGGCCCATCCGCGCATTCACGCCACCATGGGTGACTACGCGCAAGCCGACCGTCTGCCCGGCATGTTATCGATCTACATTGACGGCATGGACTCAGAGGAACTCATCATCAAGCTCGACGCCGCCGGCTTTGAGGTTTCGGCCGGCTCGGCGTGCTCGAGCGGCAGCATGGACCCGAGCCATGTGCTCAGCGCCATGGGCATTGGTCGCGAGCAGGCACTAGGTGCACTGCGCATTTCCTTTGACGACCGCGTGAATCCGGACGATCTGGACGAGTTTGCCCAGACGCTGCTCTCGATCGCAGGTGCCGCATGATCGTCGCCGAGCTCGAGCGCGCGCTACTGGCACGCTATCCCAAGACGGACACCGAGCCCTGGGACCACGTAGGACTCTCCGTTGGCGATCCGGCCGCGGAGATCACCGGCGTTGCCTGCGCACTCGATGCGACTGAGGCTAATGTTCGCCGCGCCCAAGAAGCAAGCGCCAACGTGCTGCTGACGCATCATCCCATATACATCAAGGCACCCGAGGCCTTTTGTCCGGCGGATGCCACACGACCCCAGTGCAGTGCGGCCCTCTACGAGGCTGCCCGCTGCGGGGTGAGCATTATCTCGCTCCACACCAACCTGGACCGCTCGCACGAAGCCCGTGTCTGCCTGAGCAAGCTGCTGGGTGCCGCACCCGTGAGCTCACTGGAGCACGTGGACGACCCCGAGGCCACCGGCCTGGGCGCACTTGCAACGCTCAACGACCCGTGCACGCTGCGCGATCTTGCCACCCGTGCTGCCACGGCCTTTGGCAG
>DYAA01000020.1 GCA_019419405.1 Collinsella sp.
ACTGCGACAAGTTCGGTCTGGCGTTTGTCGGTCCTTCGGCCGAGGTGATCGACAGCATGGGCGACAAGGACGCCGCACGCCGAACGGCCGCTGCTGCGGGCGTGCCCATCGTGCCGGGCTGCGATTTGCTCAAAAGCCCCGAGGAAGCAACGGCCGAGGCCGAGCGCATCGGCTGCCCCGTGCTTATTAAGGCGCGCGCGGGCGGCGGCGGTCGCGGTATTCGCAAGGTCGAGCGCGTGGAAGATGCGGCAAAGGCGTTCATCGAGGCGCGTGCCGAGGGTGAGGCCGTTTTTGGCGACGGCGAGTGCTACATGGAGAAGTTCGTTGCGCCGGCGCATCACGTTGAGGTACAGATTATGGCCGATAAGCAGGGCCATGTGTTTTCGCTCGGCGAGCGCGAGTGCTCGGTGCAGCGCCGCAACCAAAAGCTGATCGAGGAGAGCCCCGCGCCGTGCCTCGACGGACGCGATGATATTCGCGCGCGCATGCACAAGGCCGCGCGCGACCTGGCTCGTGCCGTTGGCTATGAGGGCGCTGGCACCATCGAGTTTTTGTACTCAGATGACGGCAATTTCTACTTTATGGAAATGAACACGCGCTTGCAGGTGGAGCATCCGGTTACGGAGTTTGTGACCGATACCGACCTGGTTAAGTGGCAGCTGCGCGTGGCTGCCGGCCAGCCTCTGCCCTTTGAGCAGGAGGACGTACCGGTCCGCAACCACGCCATGGAGTGCCGCATCAATGCCGAAACGCCGGACTTTCTACCGTCATGTGGAACGGTCACCGCGTTGCGTGTGCCGGGTGGTCCGCGCGTGCGCTGGGATTCCGCCATGTTTACCGGAGCGAAAGTTCCGCCGTACTACGACTCCATGCTCGGCAAGCTCATCGTGTGCGCGCCCACGCGTGACGGTGCCATTCGCAAGATGCGCTCGGCCCTGGGCGAGCTCGTGATTGAGGGCGTGAGCGAAAATAGCGAGCTTCAGCTCGACGTGCTGGCAAACGACGAGTTTTTGTCGGGCATGTATCACACCGATCTGATGGGGCATCTCTATGCTGATGAATAGAAAAGCGAAGACGGTCAATGTCCTTGAGGGGCCGATAACCGAGTCGTGCGCCGAGTTCCCCGCGCGCCACGTGTTTGTCAAATGCCCGGAGTGCCGCCGTGTGATCGATGAGGCGCGCCTGCACGACAACCTCGAGGTCTGCCCTCGTTGCGGCAAACACTTTCGCGTGAGCGGTCGCGCGCGCATGCGCATGACGGTCGACGCGGGTACCTTTGAGGAATGGGATGCCAATCTGGCGTCGAAGGACTTCCTCTCGTTTCCCGGTTATGCCGACAAGCTTAAGAGCGTGAGCGAGCGTTCGGGCGAGCGCGATGCCGTTGTGTGCGGCAGGGGCAAAATCTGCGGCTGCGATACCGCGCTCTTCTTTATGGATGCCAACTTTATGATGGGCTCAATGGGCTCCGTGGTGGGCGAGAAGATCTGTCGTGTCTTTGAGCGCGCGGCCGAGTTGGGGCTGCCGGTCGTTGGCTTTACCGTATCGGGCGGCGCCCGCATGCAGGAGGGCGTGACCTCGCTCATGCAGATGGCCAAGATTTCTGCGGCGGTTAGGCGCCACAGCGAGGCGGGCGGCCTGTATATCACGGTGCTCACCGATCCCACGACCGGAGGTGTAACCGCGAGCTTTGCCATGGAGGGCGACATTATCCTGGCCGAGCCCGATGCCCTGACGGCATTTGCCGGCCCGCGCGTGATCGAGCAGAACATGCACAAGCGTCTGCCCAAGGGATTTCAGCGTTCCGAGTTTTTGCTGGAGCACGGCTTTTGCGATGCCGTTGTTCCGCGTGGTGAGATTGCGCTCACGGTAGGCGAGCTGCTGGCGCTGCACGAAGGGCACGCGCCCGGCCTGGGGGCACCGCATGAGATCGTGCATACGGGTCGTCGCGACAAAAAGCTGGGACACTTGTTTAAGCGCTCGGCCGCACCAAAAAGCGCGCTCGAAATCGTCAAACAGACTCGCTCGGCGAACCGCGCCACGGCAGGCGAGATGATCTCGTTGGGTCTCGACGGATTCGTAGAGCTGCACGGCGACCGCTACTTTGGCGACGATGCTGCCGTGGTGGGCGGCATCGGCTGGAAAGACGGGCGACCCGTGACGGTTATCGCCATCGAGCGCGGTACCACGACCAAAGAGCGCATGCGTCGCAACTTTGGTATGGCACATCCCGAGGGCTACCGCAAGGCACGTCGCCTGATGCACCAAGCCGAGAAATTTGGTCGGCCGGTTCTGTGTCTGGTTGATACTTCGGGCGCGTTTTGCGGCATCGGTGCCGAGGAGCGCGGCCAGGGCGAGGCGATTGCCCAGAATCTCATGGAGATGAGCGGCCTTAAGACGCCGATTGTCTCGGTGGTGACAGGCGAGGGCGGCTCTGGTGGCGCGCTGGCGCTGTCCGTGGCCGACCGCATCCTGATGCTCTCGAGCTCGGCCTATTCGGTCGTGAGCCCCGAGGCCTGTGCGTCGATCCTGTGGAAGGATACCGAGCGCGCGAATGAGGCCGCTGAGGCGCTTAAGCTCACGGCCCCCGATCTGTTGGCGCTCGGCATCATCGACGGCATTGTTGACGATAGGGGCCTGTCGCATGAGGAGATCGCCGGTGTCGTCATGTCCTCGGCATTTGATGCCTTCGATACGCTTGGGCAGCTCGACGACGCGACCCTCACAAACCTCCGCTACGAAAAGTACCGCGCAATCGGTCAGTACCGCACGATGTGACAAAGGGACAGTCCGCATGTCACATTGGGAAAGGCGTTCCATGTCACAAGTTTCTAACACCTCGTTTACAACGACGGTTTCATCAAACGCCATGGCCGTGGTGGACTATCTGTCCAAAAGCATGATGTCGGCGTTGCCGTTTATTGTCTGCGCGGCGCTGTTCCGCACCGTTGCCGTCATTATGGGCGAAGGCATGCTTGGTCTATGGCCTGCCGATTCCGAAATCTATCGCCTGTTTTACAGCTGGCTGTATAACGCTGGCTATTACTTTTTGCCCATCTATCTTGGTTGGGCCGCTGCCCGCCAGCTCGGTTGCTCGGAGCAGCTGGGCATGATGCTGGGCGGCGTATTGATTGTGCCCGATCTGCTTAAGCTCGTTGATGCCGCATCGACGACGGGGGCATCGATGACTTTCGTGTATGGTTTACTTCCCGCGCCGGTCAACGATTACACGACGACTGTTATTCCGGTTCTCATCTCGGTGCCCGTGCTATGGCAGGTGGAGCGTTTCTTTAAGCGCACTATCCCTCAGGCTGTGGCGTTTTCTTTTGTACCGTTTGCAACCATGCTTGTCATGGTTCCGGTGTCGCTGTGTGTTACGGCGCCGGCAGGCAGCTATCTGGGCATGCTGTTGGGACAGCTTATGTTTATGCTTGGCAATTCCGGTGGCATCGTGTCGCTGCTCACGCTCATGGGGCTTGCCGCGGGCTGGGAGTTTCTTAAGATCGCGGGTGTCAGCAACGTTGTCCTATCGCTCGCCTATGCGCAGTTTATGAGTGTGGGAACGGATTCGTGCATCCTGATCGCCGCGACGATGGCAACGTTCGCCGTTTGGGGTATGCCCTTTGGCGCGTCGCTCCGCGTTGCGGATAAGGACGAGAAGGCGCTCATGCTGGGCTATTCAATCTCGGGTATTCTTGGCGGCGTAAGCGAGCCAGCGCTGTACGGCTGCGGCTTTAAATATGGCAGGGGTCTGACATGCATGGCCATTGGCGGCGCCGTCGGAGGCCTTGTTGCGGCCGTGGGCCACGTTACGGCCTATACCATCGGCATGACGAATGTCCTTATGGTCATTGGCTTTGCCACGGGCGGCATTTCGAACCTGCTGTGGTGCTGCGCTGCCGGTGGCACGGCATTTGCGGTGTCTGCGGCGCTGAGCTACTGCTTTGGCGTGGTGCCGGCGAAGGAGCAGGTGACGGGGGACGGAGCCGATTTGCCCGAAACCTCGAAGAGCGTGGCCGAGGCAAACGCATAAACCTGTGCGACAAAGGGACGGTCCCGCATGTCGCATTCCAAGGCCGTGGCCCGTGTGGGTTGCGGCCTTTTTGTATCTGGGGGACAAAGTAGCTACACTACAATCCGTTTGAGCAATAGATATATAGGTAGTACCGTGGGGGCGGATGCAGATGGTCGAGTGGATTGTTCGTCGTGCGCAGGGCGACCGTGCACGCGTGGGAACGTTGACGGGCATGGTGTGTATTCTCGCCAATGTGGCACTATGCGCTGCGAAGGGTGCAATTGGCGTGCTGTCGGGATCGGTTTCAATCGTGGCGGACGCTATGAACAACCTGTCTGATGCCAGCTCGAACATCGTGAGCGTGCTTGGCTTTAAGCTGGCGGGCAAGCCGGCAGACCCCGAGCATCCTTACGGCCATGGCCGCTACGAGTATCTCTCGGGTCTGGTCGTGGCGGCGCTCGTGCTGCTGATCGGCCTTGAGCTTATCAAGTCCTCGGTTGAGCGCGTCATCCACCCCGAACCTGTCGAGTTCTCGCTTGCCCTGGTGGCAGTCCTTGCGCTTTCGATGGTCGTAAAGCTTTGGATGGCGGCCCTCAACCAATAACTCGGCGATCGCATTGAGTCCGAGACGCTGCATGCGACCGCGCAGGATTCCAAGAACGATGTTCTAGCCACGGGCGCCGTGTTGGCGTGCGCGATTGTTTCGCAGGTGACGCATATCAATCTAGATGCATGGGTCGGCCTTGCCGTTGGCGCCTATATTGGCTGGAGCGGCTTTGAACTCATCCAGGATACGGTGAGCCCGCTTTTGGGCCAGGCGCCCGATCCTAAGCTGGTCAAGCACATTCGAGACAAAATCATGAGCTACCCCGGCGTTTTGGGCGTTCACGATTTGATGGTTCACGACTACGGCCCAGGCAGAAAGTTCGCAAGTGCCCACGCCGAGATGGCGGCTGAGGCCAGCCCGCTGGAAAGTCACGACACGCTCGACAACATTGAACAGGCATTTAGGAACGAAGACGGCATGATTGTCACGCTCCATTACGACCCCATCGTGACCGACGATCCAAAGGTGGCGAGCATGCGTCTGCGCATCAACGCTATGGCTCAAGAGATTGATAGCCGCCTCTCGATCCACGACCTACGCTGTGTTCCGGGCCCCACGCACACCAACGTGATCTTTGACTGCGTGCGTCCCTCGGATTTGGCGATGAGCGCCGAGGACCTGAAGCGCGCGCTGGCGAAACGGGTCGAATCGGAATATCCCAAGTCGGTCGCCAAGATCACGATCGACGAAGACTACGTAGGCCATACCCACGAGTAGGGCTGTGCCAGCAAAGCAAGTTATATAGAAGGGGAGAGCATGAAGCGTCTATATCTACTCCGCCACGGTCAGACAGAATTCAACGTTAAAAAGCTCGTCCAGGGCCGCTGCGATTCTCCGTTGACCGATCTGGGCCGCAAGCAAGCGGGAATGGCAGCCGCATGGCTCAAAGCCCACGGCGTCGTCCCCGACAAAGTGGTCTCTTCGCCCTTAGGCCGAGCCATGGACACGGCTCAGCTCGTCGCATGCGAGCTCCTCGGCCCGGACACAGCAGTCGAGCCCTGCGAAGGCATCATCGAGCGCAGCTACGGCACCTTCGAAGAAGGCCCCCACGACGCCCTACCCACCGACGTCTGGGACCCCGGCGAGGACCTGATCCCATTTGGCGGAGAAGGAAGCCATGCCCTGCAGGAGCGCATGGTGGGCACCCTCACCAATCTCATGGGCGCCGAGGGCATCGAAACCCTCCTAGCAGTAAGCCACGGCAGCGCCAGCCGCCAATTCATCAAGGCTGCAGCCCCAGAGGGCTTCGAGCTCCCAACAAAACTCCCCAACTGCGCCATTATGATTTTCGATTTTGATGAGGCGGAGCCACAAGTAGAGGGCGAGCCAATGCAATGCAAGTTCACCCTCCAGCAAATAGTGGACCCCCAACAAAGTCATTAGCCTGAGCGAGCAGAGTTAAGCAGACATCAACGTGTCGTCTCCCGAGCACGGCGGAGGGCCGGAGAAATATATTAAGGTCATCGCGAGTTCCGCACGCAAAGGAGAGCACTTAATGTGCTCTCCGTCTTGCGCAGGACTGTAGAGCAGGGACCTTAATATATTTCTCCGGCCCTCCGCCGTGCTCGGGAGCCATCCACGCACTTTACCTGCGTAAACAATGTGAGTGAAATATGAATCTCGATGGATACGCCCGCAGCCGTGTATACTAAACAGCTGTGTGAAACCAGGGGAGTATTCTGGCTGGACAAAATGCCTGCTTAATAGGGTTGTCAGGTAGTCCGGGCGAAATACAAGGCTGGGGAGCACGTCGTGTAAGTAGTGGTCCTCTAGGGGCGTACGCTCGGTGGTGTACGCATTGTCCCAAGACCACGCGAGAGTTGGGATCATATCTTGATCAGCATGATTCTCGGCCGCAAGATTGGCATGACCCAGGTTTGGGACGAGGACGATAACGTCGTTCCCGTCACGGTCATCCAGGCTGGCCCCTGCGCTGTCTCGCAGGTTAAAACTCAGGCAACCGACGGCTATGACGCCGTCCAGATCGGTTTCGGCGACATCAAGGCCAAGAACGTGAACAAGCCCATGGCTGGTCACTTCGCCAAGGCTGGCGTCGAGCCTGTCCGCTTCCTTCGTGAGGTCCGCGTCGAGAACGGCGAGGAGCACAAGGTCGGCGAGGTCGTCACCGTCGCTGATTTCGCTGATGTCGAGAAGGTCGACGTCATCGGTACCTCCAAGGGTAAGGGCTTCCAGGGTCGCATCAAGCGCTGGGGTCAGCGCCGCGGTCCTATGACGCATGGTTCTCACTTCCAGCGTCACCCCGGTTCTATCGGTCAGTGCGCCTATCCTGCGCGCGTCCTCAAGGGCGTCAAGATGGCCGGTCACATGGGTAACGAGCGCGTTACCGTCAAGAACCTTTCCGTTGTCCGCATCGATGCCGAGCAGAACCTCATCTTGGTCAAGGGCGCTGTCCCGGGTGCCAAGAATGGTCTCGTCGCCATCCGTATGGCCTAAGGGCCCAGCCCATTTAGCCCAGCGTCATACCAAGGAGAACACTTAAATGGCAAAGTTTGAAGTAAAGAACAGCGAGGGCAAGAAGGTCGCCGAGGCCGAGCTCGCCGCTGAGGTGTACGGCATCGAGCCGAACATCCACGTTATGCACCACATCGTCAAGTGCCAGATGGCCTCTTGGCGTCAGGGCACCCAGTCCGCTAAGGGCCGCTCTGAGGTTTCCGGTGGCGGCAAGAAGCCTTGGCGTCAGAAGGGCACCGGCCGTGCCCGCCAGGGTTCCATCCGTGCTGCCCAGTGGCGTCACGGTGGCGTTGTCTTCGCCCCCAAGCCCCGTTCCTACGCTAAGCGTATGAACAACAAGGAGGTCAAGCTGGCTATGCGCTCTGCGCTGTCCGCCAAGCTGGCCGATGGCGAGCTCGTGCTCGTCGACGACTACGGCTTCGAGAAGCCTTCCACCAAGGCTGCCGTCGCCATGCTCAAGGCTCTCGGCCTTGAGGGCAAGCGTCTGACCATCATCGTTCGCGATGAGGACGTCAACGCCTACCTGTCGTTCCGCAACATTCCCAAGACGTTCATCATCACCGCCGATGAGGCCAACACCTACGACCTCGTCAACAACAACGCTGTGCTGATGCCCGCCGACATCGCCGCTCACTTCGGGGAGGTGCTTGCATAAATGACCGCCCACGAGATCATCATCCGTCCGATCGTGTCCGAGCGTTCCTTCTCCGGCATGGAGCAGAACAAGTACACGTTCGAGGTCGCCAAGGATGCTAACAAGTATCAGATCAAGGACGCTGTCGAGGAGATCTTCGGCGTCAAGGTCGTTCGCGTGAACACCCTGACGGTCAAGCCCAAGACCAAGCGCGTGCGCTATGTCGCCGGCAAGACCCGTTCTTGGAAGAAGGCCATCGTCACGCTGGCCGAGGGCGACACCATCGAGGTCTTTGGCAACCAGGCCTAAGACTCGCTGCTGTTGAGTGAGCTCATGCCTCCCAAATAGGGGAGGCGAGAGCTCAAGGTTTTGGGCGTATAAAATGGACACGCCCGGAACCGTGTATACGTCCGGTGTCATCGCACCCGAGGCAGAACCTCGAATCCCTGTCTGCGATGGCTAACGGATTCCTATTGAAAGGGATTGTAATGGCTGTAAAGCACCTTAAGCCGACCTCCGCTGGTAGGCGTTGGCAGACGATCTCCGACTTCTCCGAGATCACCTGCACCAAGCCCGAGAAGTCTCTTCTCGAGCCCCTGCCCAAGAAGGCCGGTCGTAACAACAACGGCCGCATCACCACCCGCCACCAGGGCGGCGGCGTGAAGCGTCGTTACCGCGTGATCGACTTCAAGCGCAACAAGGACGGCGTGCCCGCCAAGGTTGCCACGATCGAGTACGATCCGAACCGTTCCGCTCGCATCGCTCTGCTGCACTACGCTGACGGTGAGAAGCGCTACATCCTGGCTCCCAAGGGCCTCGAGGTCGGTCAGACCATCATGTCCGGTTCTGACGCCGACATCAAGCCGGGCAACGCTCTGCCCCTCGCCGACATCCCCGTCGGTACGCTCATCCACGCCGTCGAGTTCCAGCCGGGCAAGGGCGCTGCTATCGCCCGTTCCGCCGGTAACTCCTGCCAGCTGATGGGTAAGGAGGGCAAGTACGCTATCGTCCGTATGCCTTCCTCCGAGATGCGCCGCATCCTCGTTACCTGCCGCGCCACCGTCGGTGAGGTCGGCAACGCCGATCACGCCAACATCGTCATCGGCAAGGCCGGCCGTAAGCGTCACTTGAACGTGCGCCCGACCGTCCGCGGTACCGTCATGAACCCTGTCGACCACCCGCACGGCGGTGGCGAGGGCAAGAACCACACCTCTGGTCGTCCCTCTGTTACCCCCTGGGGTAAGCCGACGAAGGGCCTTCGTACGCGCAAGAAGAAGAAGGTCTCGAACCAGCACATCATTCGTCGCCGTAAGAAGTAATTTCGGATACCGAGTTTTAGGAGAAAGCACTTATGAGCAGAAGTCTCAAAAAGGGCCCGTTCGTGGAGACTCGCCTTCTCTCGCGTATCACCGCGATGAACGAGGCTGGCAAGAAGGACGTCGTGAAGACCTGGTCCCGCGCGTCCACCATCTTCCCCGAGATGGTTGGTCACACCATCGCCGTCCACGACGGCCGCAAGCATGTGCCCGTGTATGTTACCGAGTCCATGGTTGGTCACAAGCTCGGCGAGTTCGCGCCGACTCGTACGTTCCGTGGCCACAAGGCCAAATAGGGGGTTAACCGTAAATGGCAACTAAGTCTATTGAAACTGAGGCCACCGAGGTTCGCGCCGTCGCTAAGTACGTGCGTGTTTCCCCCAGCAAGGCCCGCCTGGTGGTCGATCTGATCCGCCGCAAGCCTGTCGCTCAGGCCTTCGACATCCTCCACTTCTGCGACCGCGCCGTCGCCGTGGATGTCGAGAAGGTTCTCCGTTCCGCCGTTGCGAACGCCGAGAACAACAACGGTCTGCGTGCCGACAACCTGGTTGTCGCCGCTGCCTATGTTGACGAGGGTCCGACGCTTAAGCGCATCCGTCCCCGCGCCAAGGGTTCCGCTTCTCGCATTCTGAAGCGTACTTCCCACATCACCGTCGTCGTTGCTCCTCGAAAGGAGGCGTAAAGCTGTATGGGTCAGAAAGTCTACCCCACCGGCTTCCGTCTTGGCATCACCGAGAACTGGCGCTCCCGCTGGTTCGCAGAGAAGGATTACGCTAAGACCCTCGGTAACGATCTCGAGATCCGCAAGTACCTCGAGAAGCGTCTTTCCCGCGCAGCTGTCTCCCGCGTCGAGATCGAGCGCGCTGGCGATAAGGTGAAGGTCATCATCCTCACCGCTCGCCCCGGCGTTGTCATCGGTAAGAAGGGTGCCGAGATCGATACCCTCCGCACCGAGCTCGAGAAGGTTGCTGGCGTCTCCAAGGGCCAGCTCTCCGTCGACGTTGTCGAGATCAAGCGCCCCGAGCTCGACGCCAACCTCGTTGCTCAGTCTATCGCCGAGCAGCTCGAGGGCCGCGTTGCCTTCCGTCGCGCTATGCGCAAGGCTGTCCAGTCTGCCCGCAAGGCCGGCGCTAAGGGCATCCGTATCCAGTGCTCCGGTCGTCTCGGCGGTGCCGAGATGGGCCGTCGTGAGTGGTACCGCGAGGGTCGCGTGCCTCTGCACACCCTCCGTGCCAAGATCGACTACGGCACGGCTGTCGCCAGCACCACCATGGGCGCTTGCGGCGTGAAGGTCTGGATCTACCTGGGCGAGAAGCTCCCGGGCCAGCCTGTTCCCAACCCTGCACTCGAGGGCTCTTCCCGTCCTCGTCGTCGTAACTCCGAGAGGAGGGGTCAGTAGTGCTTGCCCCTAAGCGTATTCTTCACCGCAAGGTGCAGCGTGGCTCCATGAAGGGCCAGGCCAAGGGTAATACCGAGCTGCATTTCGGCGAGTTTGGTATCCAGGCTCTCGAGGCTCATTGGATCACCAACCGTCAGATCGAGGCCGCTCGTATTGCCATGACCCGCTACATGAAGCGTGGCGGTCGTGTCTACATTACGATCTTCCCCGATAAGCCCATCACCAAGAAGCCTGCCGAGACTCGCATGGGTTCTGGTAAGGGTAACCCCGAGGAGTGGGTGGCCGTCGTCAAGCCCGGCCGCATCATGTTCGAGGTCAAGGGCGTGCCCGAGGAGGTCGCTCGCGAGGCTCTGCGTCTTGCACAGCACAAGCTTCCCATCAAGACCAAGATTGTTGCTGCCAAGAACGCTGAGCAGCGCATCGAGAAGGAGATGGCTGAGGAGGCCGCTCTCGAGGCCAAGTGGGCTGCTGAGGACGCCGCCGCCGCCAAGGAGGAGAACTAATGAAGCCCGCAGAGATTCGTGAGCTCTCGGACGCTCAGCTCGTTGAGAAGCTGAAGGAAATGCGCGCCGAGCTCTTTAACCTTCGTTTCCAGATGGCCACCAGCCAGCTGGACAACACCGCTCGCGTCAACACCGTGAAGAAGGACATCGCTCGCGTCCTCACGGAGCAGCGCGCCCGCGAGATCGCAGCGGAGAAGTCCGCTGTCGCCGAGTAGGACCTAAGGAGAGAACATGACTGATTCGCGTAACTCGCGTAAGGTCCGTACGGGTGTCGTTACCTCCGTCTCCGGTGCCAAGACCATTGTTGTCACCATCACCGAGCGCAAGCGTCACCCCAAGTACGGCAAGATGATGACCAGCTCCAAGAAGCTGCACGCTCACGACGAGGAGTGCACGGCTGGCGTGGGCGACACCGTCCGCGTTATGGAGACCCGTCCTATGTCCAAGATGAAGCGTTGGCGCCTCATCGAGGTCGTCGAGCGCGCTAAATAAGCAGTCGCTCTTACGACTTGTACGTTTCCGAAGATGTGCGTATGCCTGGCTTGCATACCACGGGCCGTATAAAGGCTGCGCACCTCTCTTCGGTTCTTAGTTCGGAGGAACATCTACCATGATTCAGATGCAAACCATGCTGAACGTCGCCGACAACTCCGGCGCTCGCAAGATTCGCTGCATCAAGGTGCTTGGCGGTTCCAAGCGTCGTTATGCAGGCATCGGCGATGTGTTCATCGGTGCTGTCCAGGAGGCTACCCCTGGCGCCAACGTCAAGAAGAAGGACGTTGTCCGTTGCGTCGTCGTTCGCACCGTTAAGGAGATCCGCCGCAAGGATGGCTCCTACATTCGCTTTGATGAGAACGCCTGCGTTGTCATCAACAACGATGGTTCGCCCGTCGGCACCCGTATCTTCGGGCCCGTCGCTCGCGAGCTTCGTGACAAGAAGTACATGAAGATCGTCTCGCTCGCTCCCGAGACCCTGTAGTTAGGGGAGATATATGTATATCAAGAAGGGCGATAAGGTCCAGGTTCTCTCTGGTAAGGATCGCGGCAAGCAGGGCGTTGTCCTGCGTGCTCTCCCCGCCGAGAACAAGGTCGTTGTCGAGGGCGTTTCGGTCGTCAAGAAGGCCGTCAAGCCCAACGCTGCCAACCAGCAGGGCGGCATCGTTTCGCAGGAGGCTCCCATCGACGCCTCCAACGTCAATCTCGTCTGCCCCGAGTGCGGTAAGGTTACCCGCGTCGGTCACGAGAAGGACGGCAAGAACAAGCTGCGCGTCTGCAAGAAGTGCGGCCACAAGTTCTAACCTGCCCGCAACATCAAGTTGCTAGCAAAGGCCCGGATGCCACGGCACCCGGGCCTTTTTCTATCCCCACTCGATGGCTTCGGTTCTGCCGTCCCGTCATTCCGGTTGCATCCAGTTTTCGGTGCCGTCTCGAATCGAGTGCCGCCAGGTGATACCCTGTCGCGTTTCGTCGGCTTCGGGGACAAAAGTCGGGACAACTCCAAAAACTATTTTCGAACTCAGGGCTTTGAGTTTTTGTTTTTGTCCCAAAGGGCGCGGCGGGATGCCTTTGGAGGCTCGATAGCGCCGAAAACGCCCGTTTTGAAACTTAAATGCCTTTTCGCGTGCAAGCCGCCAGCTGCAATAGGAAGTGAATCAACGCAGGTGGCTTTCAAGCAGTTTGCAAAACTGCAGGTCGCAGGTCTTCATTGCCAGTAGGAGAAATGAGTAGTCTCAGGTGGCTTGCCCATGAGTTGACGAACGGGATTTGAGATTACGCTGACGTCCGGAAACGCTTCGAGCACGGCGTTACGTTTTTGGGGTTTGGGCGTAGCCCCTGCACCCGCGAGCGCGGGCCTTAAGCCCGCCGAGAGGGTGACGCGTCGAAAACGAAGGGGAAAGAGAGAAGGGGCCGTCCCTATCATTCAGGTTGCGACCGAAGAAGACAAGGAGACCCCCTGAGCCTGAATGATGCCCCACAGACCGCGTCCGACCGAGCTCAAGCCGAGCTTTTCCTGACGTCCGCCTTCGCGAAGATGATGGCTGGATTGGCTATGGATTGGCAACACTTATTTGGACGATTCCGGGAGGGACGGCCCCGCCTCCCTGAACTCGACCGGCGACATGTAGCCCAGCGTCGAGTGGATCCTGAAGTTGTTGTACCAGTGCACGTAATCCAAGAGCTTGGCTCGGAGCTCGCGCGTCCCTCCTCGGTCCTTCGGAGTGGCCGACGATCTCCCCGTTGCAGAGGTCGACGAGCAGGCAGACGTAGTTCCACGACGCCCCGACGCGCACGCAGACCAAGTCGCTGCATATATGGGTGCACGGCGCCCTGCCGCCGAAGCCGCGCGCGACGACGTTCGACACGTCGGCCTCGTTGACCGCCCCGGGGTGCGCCTTGAACCTCTTCCTGCCGTATGCGCCGGCCAGGCCGTTCTCCCTCATGATGCGGCAGACGCGGCGCCGGCTGACGGTAACGCCCGACCTCCCGGGCGACGCCTTGATCTTGCGCGATCCGTTCCGGCCCTTGCTGGCGGCGTGCGCCGCCGCGGCCGCCGTCGCCCCCGACATTAAGGTCCTCAAGGGCCGCGTCGTCTCCGGCGACCAGTTCGTCTCGCCCGCGGAACAGAAGGAGCGAATCCTCGCGACCTTCGGCGACCTGTGCTGCGAGATGGAGGGCTGCACCATCGCGCAGGCCGCTTATCTCAACGGCGTGCCCCTCGTCGTCGTGCGCGCCATCAGCGACAAGCCCTGCGCCGAGGGCCGGGTCGTGACTACAACACCTTCGAGAAGAAGGCCGCCTGCGACTGCGCCCGCATCGCCGCGCGCATGGTTAAGCTTTAGGCCCTGCGCGCCGGGGCCCTTCTTTATGTTGGGACCCCGGCGCGCCGGGGCCCTTTCCAAAGCGAAGTGTCGAGCCGAAGTGTTGAGCGTCGGCCCTGAATGTTCAATGGCCGTTGTTTTCTGCCCCTCAGGTGGTGGACTTTTCCTCGGAGCTGTTGATTCCCCCACGCGCCCCCTTCCGTTCTCTGTTCTCCCCTTATACTCCTTGTACGAGGAGGTAAGAAGTCATGGACAAGACCACACAGGACAGCTTGGCAAAGAAACCCGTCGACATGAGGGACAGGATTCTCGAGCATCTCGAGGCCCTCACCTCTGCCGTCTCGCTCGACGACCTTGCCCGTCTGTCCACCTCCGACATCGCCGAGATGCTCATCATCTCCAGGAGCCTGGCGAGCCAGTACCTCAACGACCTTGTTCGCGCCGGTCTTGTGGTTAAGGTGGCGGGCAGGCCTGTCCGTTATTTTCATCGCCGCGCGTTCCAGAAGCGTTTTCAGGTAAAGCTCTCTGCAAGCGAGTATGCCTCGCTCGCCGACCTCATCCAGGCGACGGGAATCGCCGATCACCGCGACTTCGCGCGTGCCGTGGGCTTCGACATGAGCCTCAGCTCCGTTGTCGAGCAGTGCAAGGCTGCGGTTCAGTACCCTCCGTTTGGCCTGCCCATCCTCTTGAGCGGCGGCGTGGGTGTCGGTAAGTCTTTCCTTTCTCGCCTTGTGTACGAGTACGGCAAGAACCAGGGCTTGCTGTCCCGCGACTCCTCCTATGTGCGCATCGACTGCGCCGGGGTCCCGGACGCCGCCTCGTTCAACGGGCTTCTTGACGAGTCGATCGCGAAAGCGCGCGGGGGTGTGGTCTTTGTCAACGGCATCGAGGCACTCTCTCCCTCTGCGATGGAGCACTGCCTTGCGACGGCCCTCGGGCTCGATGCCTCCCAGGATGCGCCGCGCGCTCGCCTCGTTCTTTCGACGACGCTTTCCGCCGATGACCTGAAGGTTTCCTCGGCCTACAGCAAAATGCCCATCTGTGCCCGCGTCCCCTCACTCAAGGAGCGGACCCCCGAGGAGCGCGAGGATCTCATCTTGAGCTTCCTGCGCAGCGAGGGGTGCCGAATCGGTTCTGATGTGAAGATCAGCCGCGGCGCATACCGTTGCCTCGTGAACGCGGACTTTTCCGATAACATCGCCGGCTTGCGCGCCTGCGTGACGAACTGCTGCGCCAAAGCGTTCCTCAATCGCGAGGGCGACTACGTCGTCGTTCGCCCGTATCTTCTTCCCAGCGGGCTCCTCTCCTCCGCGCAGATCGATCAACAGCCCGACGATGGCGTTCTGATCGACGCGTCTCTGGATGCCGCCGAGAGCACAGGGCCGGTCGAGCAGGCGCTCGATGCCCTGTGCTCCCTCGATGAGCGATTCTGCGCCGGGGAGCTCTCTGTCTCCGAGCTTGTCTCGCAAGCTGTCTCCGCTGTGCGCGGCGTTGAGGATCACTTGATCTTCGACCACGGCGTCGCCTCCTCGAGGTCGCGCGCCTTCGAGCGCGTCGTGGGCGCGGTCCTTGCCGACGCAGGCTCTTCTTATGGCATCGAGCTTTCGAGGAAGGTCGCTTTTCTACTGGCCCAGGAGATTTGCCTGCAGTTGTGGCCGGGTATCGGCCTGGCTAAGCGAAAGTCTGCCTGTGCGGAGCAAATCTCCCATCTCCTCGGTGCCGTGACCTCCGAATTGCCGTTTGCCTCGAGTGTCTCCGATCAGGTCGCCGCAGACGTGGAAGG
>DYAA01000200.1 GCA_019419405.1 Collinsella sp.
CCCCGGTATCTGGTGGACTACGAGCTGCCCGGCAACGTTGTCGCCGCCACGGACCTGTCGCAGGCGCTCGACGGCGCCGAGGCCATCATCTTTGCCGTGCCCTCCACGCACCTGCGCAGCGTATGCCATCAGGCAGCACCCTTCATCGCCGCCGACACCCCGGCACTCTGCCTCACCAAGGGTATTGAGCCCGAATCCGGCCTGCTTATGAGCGAGGTCATCGCCAGTGAGATCGGCAACGAGTCGCGTGTCGCGGCGCTCTCGGGCCCCAACCATGCCGAGGAGATCTGCCGCGGCGGGCTTTCTGCCGCCGTCATCGCCAGCAATGATCCACAGGTAGGGGAGACCTTTAAGGACCTGCTCCTATCCACGGCCTTCCGCATCTACCTGTCGCAGGACATGACCGGCGTCGAGGTTTGCGGCGCCATGAAAAATGTCATCGCCATCGTGTGCGGCATTTCCGCCGGTTCTGGTGCGGGCGACAACACGCTTGCCCTTATCATGACGCGCGGCCTGGCCGAGATCAGCCGTCTGGTGCACGCCCGCGGCGGTCAAGCCATGACCTGCATGGGTCTTGCCGGCATGGGTGACCTCATTGCCACCTGCACCTCCGAGCATTCGCGCAACCGCACCTTTGGCTACGAGTTTGCCCACGGCATCTCGCTCGACGAGTACCAGGCACGTACGCATATGGTGGTCGAGGGCGCCGTCGCGGCCCGCAGCGTCAGTGAGCTTGCCCGTTCACTGGGCGTAGACATTCCGCTCACCTTTGCCGTGGAGCAAACGCTCTACAACGGTGTTACTTTGGATAGGGCGCTCGAGATTCTCACAGATCGCGTCCCTTCTCAAGAGTTCTACGGACTCACCGACTAGCGCAGAAAGGCTTCTACCATGGGTTCCATCAAAATCGCTCCGTCTGTCCTTTCGGCCGACATGGCCAACCTCAAGGGCGAACTCGACAAGATCGCCGGTGCCGACTACGTGCACTTCGACGTTATGGACGGTCACTTTACCGGCAACCTCACCTTTGGCGTTGACATCCTTAAGGCCGTCAAGCGCTCCACCGATGTACCGGTCGACGCGCACCTCATGGTGACGAACCCCGACGAGACGGTCGATTGGTACGCCGACGCCGGTGCCGACATGATCACCGTGCACTACGAGGCTTCCACGCACCTGCACCGCACGCTCACGCATCTGCAGCAGCGCGGCGTCAAGGCCGGCGTGGTGCTCAACCCCGCCACCCCCGTGTGCGTGCTCGAGAGCATCATCGACGTCGTCGATATGGTACTGCTCATGAGCGTGAACCCGGGCTTTGGCGGCCAGAGCTTTATCCCGGGCACCATCGCAAAGCTTCACGAGCTCAAGGCCATGTGCGAGCGCCACGGCGTGTCGCCCCTGATCGAGGTCGACGGCGGTATCTCTTCCAAGAACATCGCCGAGGTCGTCAAGGCCGGCGCCAACGTGCTCGTGGCCGGCTCCGCCGTATTTAAGTCCGAAGACCCCGCTGCCGAGGTTGCGCTGCTGCAGAAGCTGGGCAACGAGGCCGCACAGGAGGCATAAACCCTTATGACCGCAGGTCAAAACCGCATACCCGTGAATCTTGACTATGCCGCCTCGACGCCAATGCGCGCCGAGGCGCTCCTTGCGCAGCGCGAGTACGACGACAGCGAGCTTGCCGGCGTCAACCCCAACTCGCTGCATTCGCTCGGCCGCAAGGCTGCCGCGCGTCTGGAGGTTGCACGTCGCGAGATCGCCCGCAGCTTTGGCGCGCACGTCCGCCCGTCCGAGATTGTACTGACCAACGGCGGCACCGAAGCCAACCAGCTGGCGCTGCTCGGTCTTGCCGAGGGCGCTCGTCAGCGCGATCGCAAGCGCGGTCGCGTAATCGTTTCGGCCATCGAGCACGATTCGATTCTGGACAACCTGCCGCTGCTGCGTGCCGCCGGCTTTACCGTCGACCTGGTGCAGCCCTGCCGCGCGGGCTACGTTGAGCCT
>DYAA01000201.1 GCA_019419405.1 Collinsella sp.
AGCCGCCACTGCCGCCCAGGCCCCCGAAGGCGCGATCTTCAACCCCGAGAACGCTCGTGGCAACCTGCACCTGGGCATCGACGTGGGCTCCACCACCGTCAAGCTCGCTGTGCTCAACGACGACAACCAGATCGTCTACGCCAAGTACCAGCGCCACCACACCGACGTCCGCGCTTGCGCCCGCGACTTGTTCGAGGGTGCCGCGACCGTGCTGCCGACGGCCCAAATGACCTGCGCCATTACCGGTTCGGGCGGCCTGCTGCTGTCCCAGTGGCTCGACCTGGAGTTTGTCCAGGAGGTCATCGCCAGCAAGCGTGCCGTCGAGACCCTCATCCCGGCCACCGACGTCGCCATCGAGCTGGGCGGCGAGGACGCCAAGATCATCTACTTCGACAACGGCATCGAGCAGCGCATGAACGGCACCTGCGCCGGCGGCACGGGCGCGTTCATCGACCAGATGGCAACCCTGCTGCACACTGACGCCAGCGGCCTTAACGAACTCGCGGCCAACGCCACCACCATCTATCCCATCGCTAGCCGCTGCGGTGTCTTTGCCAAGACCGACGTCCAGCCGCTGCTCAACGAGGGCGCCCGCCCCGAGGACGTGGCCGCCTCCATCTTCCAGGCCGTCGTGACCCAGACCATCTCGGGCCTGGCGTGCGGCCGTCCCATCCGCGGCAACGTCGCCTTCCTGGGCGGCCCGCTGCAGTATCTCTCCGAGCTGCGCCATCGCTTCTACCTCACGCTCAACCTGGACGAGGAGCACCGCATTGTGCCCCAAAACGCCCACCTGTTTGTGGCGAGCGGCGCCGCCATGGCGCACGAGTCCAACAAGCTCAGCACGTTCCCGCAGCTCATCGGGGCCATCGATGCCCTGGGTGACACGCAGGGTGCCGAGGTTGAGCGTCTGGATCCGCTCTTTGCCACCGACGAGGACTTTGCCGAGTTCAAGGGTCGCCACGACACCGAGGTCGTCCCCAAGGGCAAGCTCGAAGGCTACACCGGCCGCGTGTTCATCGGCATCGACGCCGGTTCCACCACCATGAAGGCCGCGCTCGTGGGCGAGGACGGTCAGCTGCTGCACACCTGGTACGGCAACAACAACGGCGACATCCTGGGCACGGCCAAGGTCATCATGGCCGATTTCTACAACCACATTCCTGCCGGCTGTACCATCGGCCACGTGACCACCACGGGCTACGGTGAGGCGCTTCTCATTGAGGCCCTCAAGGCCGACTCCGGCGAGATCGAGACCGTCGCGCACCTGCGCGGCGCCAAGGCGTTCCTGCCCGGCGTCGAGTTCATTCTGGACATCGGCGGCCAGGACATGAAGTGCCTGCGCGTCAAGGACGGCGTTATCGAGCACATCATGCTCAACGAGGCCTGCTCGTCGGGTTGCGGCAGCTTTATCGAGAGTTTCGCCGTGTCAATGAACATGGACGTGCGCGCGTTCGCCGATGCCGCCATCCATGCCAAGGCCCCGGTCGATTTGGGCAGTCGCTGCACGGTCTTCATGAACTCGCGCGTTAAGCAGGCGCAAAAGGAAGGCGCCACGGTGGGCGACATCGCGGCCGGCCTGTCCTATTCCGTCATCAAGAATGCCCTGTTCAAGGTCATTAAGCTGCGCGATCCCAAGGAGATCGGCAGCCAGGTAATCGTTCAGGGCGGCACCTTTATGTCCGATGCCACGCTGCGCGCGTTTGAGCAGCTCACTGGCGTTCACGCCGTGCGTCCCGACATCGCCGGCTGCATGGGCGCCTATGGTGCGGCCCTGCTCGCCCGCGATCGCGCCGGTGCCGATGGCGCCTCGACCATCCTTTCGGCTGAGGACATCGCGCACCTTACCGTGACGCAAAAGCATGTCCGCTGCGGTCGCTGCTCCAACAACTGCCAGCTCACCGTCAACGACTTTGGCGGCGGCAGGCGCTTCATTACCGGCAACCGCTGCGAGAAGGGCGCCGGCCACAAAAAGCAGAAGACCGAGGCCCCCAACCTCTTCAAAAAGAAAAACGAGCTGCTCTTTAACCGCGAGGTGCTGAGCCCCGACGAGGCCCCGCGCGGCACCGTCGGCATCCCCCGTGCGCTCAACATGTACGAGAATTACCCCTTCTGGCACGCGTTCTTTACGCGCCTGGGCTTTAGCGTGCAGCTGTCCGACCAGTCGAGCAAGAAGACCTACCAGGCGGGCATTGAGTCCATGCCGTCCGAGAGTGTGTGCTATCCGGCTAAGATGAGCCACGGCCACGTGATGAACCTCATCGACCGCGACGTCGACTTTATCTGGATGCCGTGCGTGCGCTGGGAGCGCAAGGAGGATCCGACCGCCGGCAACTGTTACAACTGCCCCATCGTCATGAGCTACCCCACGGCGTTGGCACTCAATATCGACGAGATTCGCGAGCAGAACATCGAGTTCCTGTACCCGTTTGTGCCCTATCACGACAAGACCGAGCTCAAGCGCCGCCTGTACCAGGTGCTCGCCGTTGATCGCGTGGCCGATGCTGAGGCCGGTCGCGGTCGCGTGCGCGGTCCCAAGATCACGCGCTCCGAGGTCGATGCCGCTGTCAACGCTGCCTTTGAGGCCGATGCGCGTTTCCACGAGGATATCCAGACCATGGGCGAGGAAGCTCTTAAGTGGGTCGAGGACCACGGCGGCCACGGCATCGTACTCGCCGGCCGTCCCTACCATAACGACCCCGAGATCAACCACGCCCTGCCCGAGCTTATCTCGAGCTTTGGCTTTGCGGTCTTTACCGAGGATTCGCTCGCGCATCTGGTAAAGCCCGAGCGTCCGATTCGCGTCGTCGACCAGTGGATGTACCACAGCCGCCTGTACGCCGTCGCCCGTTTTGTGACGATGCGCAACGATTTGGACCTGATTCAGCTCAACTCTTTCGGCTGCGGCCTGGACGCCCTGACCACCGACCAGGTGCAGGAGATCCTGGAGGCCAGCGGCAAGATCTACACCGTGCTCAAGATCGACGAGGTGTCCAACCTGGGCGCCGCGCGCATCCGCATCCGCTCGCTCATGGCGGCGCTCAAGGACCAGGAGGCCGAGCGCCTGGCCGTGGCCACGGCCGCGGGCGAGGCCTACGAGCAGGGCGATGCCGCGCCGGTGGCGCCTTCCACGGATGCCCCCGCGTTCGCGAGCCGTAAGTACACGTTCGAGGCGCAGCGCGAGAGTGCTTCGACCGCGTGGCCCAAGGTGCCCTTTACCGAGCAGATGCGCGACGAGGGCTACACCATCCTGTGCCCGCAGATGGCACCGATTCACTTTGACCTGGTCAAAGAGGTGTTCCGCGGTGCCGGCTACAACCTGGAGCTGCTGCCCTCGACCGACCACGACGCCGTCGAGGCCGGCCTGCGCTATGTGAACAACGACATCTGCTATCCGTCGATTCTGGTGACGGGCCAGATCATGGAGGCCATCGAGAGCGGTCGGTACGACCTGTCCAAGACGGCCGTGGTCATCAGCCAGACCGGCGGCGGTTGCCGTGCCACCAACTACATCGCGCTCATCCGCAAGGCCCTGCGCGAGAGCGGCCACCCCGAGATTCCGGTGATCTCGCTTTCGGCCGTGGCGCTCGGCGAGGACAACCCCGGCTTTAAGATTACGCCGGCGCTGCTTAAGCAGGCCGTGTACGCGGTGCTCTTTGGCGACGTGATGATGCAGATGCTCTACCGCTGCCGTCCGTACGAGGCCACGCCCGGTGCTGCCAACGCGCTCTACGAGGAGTATATGGCGCGCGCCCGCAAGTTGGCGCCCAAGTTCAACCGTCACAACTACACCAAGCTGTGCCGCGAGGCCATCCGCGCGTTCGACACCATGCCGCTCGTGGGCGAGGGCACCAAGCCGCGCGTGGGCGTGGTCGGCGAGATCCTGGTCAAGTTCCACCCTACGGCCAACAACCACGTGGTCGATGTCATCGAGCGTGAGGGCTGCGAGGCCGTAGTACCGGGCCTGCTCGACTTCTTCCTGTACTCCATGAGCAACGCTGAGCTGCAGAAGGACGAGTTGGGAAGCTCTGCCACTACGCGCGCTGGTATGCAGGCGCTCATTAAGCTGGTGGACTGGATGCGCACGCCGGTGGAAGAGATGCTCGAAAAGTCCCGCCGCTTTGAGGCGCCCGAGCGCATCGGCACCATGGCCGACAAGGCCCGCACGGTGCTTTCGGTGTGCAACAACATGGGCGAGGGCTGGCTGCTCACGGCCGAGATGCTCGACCTAATCGACCATGGCGCGCCCAACATCATCTGCACGCAGCCCTTCGCGTGCCTGCCCAATCACGTGGTGGGCAAGGCCGTGATCAAGGAGCTGCGCCGTCAGCATCCCGAGAGCAACATCGTTGCGGTGGACTACGACCCCGGTGCATCCGAGGTCAACCAGCTCAACCGCATTAAGCTTATGATCAGCGTGGCGAAGGAGAATATGCGTGCCGGCAAGGGCTTTAAGCTCGAGAAGGTGGCGCCGCTCGCGATGGACGAGGTCACCGGCCAGATGCGTGCCCATGACGGCTGCGTGAGCTGCGGACCGGCCAGCGAGGACGCCGTGGCGTCGGTCGCCAAGCGTCTGGGACGCGGCATTAAGAAGTAGACGGTCTGCTATGGGCTGGATATGAGACAAACGGGTGGTGGCCGTACCGGCTATCACCCGTTTTTGCTGGACATATGTTGCGTAAACGCCCCGACTATCACCCTTTGCGAACTCAGATTTCAGAAGTATGCGGCAAAATCTGAATAGACCGAGCACACCGGATATGTCCAAGCTCTGTACCTGCGGTTTTATTGGCGAAAAACTGGGGTGCGCTCGAGAGTTCTAGAATTTGCCGCATACTTCCGAAAACGACGTTTCTGCGGCACCAAAAATCGCCCTCGGAGCCTTGAAATAATGAACAGGTGTAGCCGTTCGCGGCAAAATACCGTCCGTTTGTAGAACCCACCCCCATCGCGCGTCATCCTTACGGTTGAATAAATACACATCTATGGAATTACGTAAGAGAGGACCGTTCCATGAGCTACAAGACCGTTTGTGTTGCCGGTGGCGGCGTGTTGGGAAGCCAGATTGCCTTTCAGGCTGCCTACTGCGGCTTTGATGTGACGATCTGGCTGCGCAGCGAGGGCAGCATCGGTCGCACTCGGCCCAAGATCGATCATGTGCGCGAGGAGTACATCGCGGCAATCGAGGGCATGGCGGATGGCACAGGCGAGTGGTGTGCCGGTATCGCCGATAGTGGCCAGCCCTTCGACAAGGAGGCGGCACTCGCCGCCGTCGAGTGTGCCTACTCCACGCTCAAGCTGGAGCTCGATCTTGCCAAGGCCGTAGCCGACGCCGACCTGGTCATCGAGTCTATGGCCGAGGACACCCAGGCAAAGATCGACTTCTACAAAAAGCTTGCCCCGGTTCTCCCGCAAAAGACCGTCGTCGTGACGAACTCCTCTACGCTGCTGCCGAGCACCTTTGCCAAGTACACTGGTCGCCCCGAGAAGTACCTGTCGCTGCACTTTGCCAACTCCATCTGGAAGAACAACATGACCGAGGTCATGGCGCAGGATCAAACCGACAAGCGCTACTTCGACGAGCTCGTCGACTTCGCCAACGACATTCGCATGCTTGCCCTGCCCGTCAACAAGGAAAAGAACGGCTACCTGCTCAATTCCATGCTGGTGCCATGGCTGCTTTCGGGCCTCGACCTGTATGTCTCGGGCGTGAGCGATCCCAAGAGCATCGACCTCGCATGGACGCGTGGCACCGGCGCCCCCAAGGGTCCGTTCCGCGTATTCGACACGGTTGGTATCCAGACGGCTTACAACATCGTTATGCAGTACCAGAAGGTGCCGGGCCTGGTGAGCCCGTTGCTCAAAAAGATGATGATGCCCTACAACTTTAAGGCCATGGCATCCGTCCTCAAGCAGATGCTCGACGAAGGCAAGCTGGGCGAAAGCTCGGGCGAGGGCTTCTTCAAGTACTAAAAAATGATCCCTCGGGGACGGAGGAAAACGGATCATCGCATTACTGCATCCCCTGTGCGTCTTGCGGCTAACGGCTCCGGCTGCCGCGAGCCTAAGCTAGCCTTAAGGGGCGTTTGTTAAGCTGAGAGTCAAATTGGACAGGGCTGGGCAAACGCCATGGTATATGAGGGAAACGACGGTGGCATTCAAAGACGGTAACGATATGGAATTGAGTGACAAGGACAACAGGCTGCTCTCGCGCCGAGTAGCTCTTGCGGGTGCGGCGGGCGCGCTGGCGCTTGCCGGGACAGGGCTCATGGGCTGTTCGGTCGGCGGGACCGGCTCGAAC
>DYAA01000202.1 GCA_019419405.1 Collinsella sp.
TCGATGGAGGTGGCGGAAAGCTCGAAGGGCTGGGGCGCATCGGGGGTCAGTTTGACGGTGCCGGTGCAAATGAGTGCGGCCGAGACATTTTGGTGGGCGATCTCGTCGTAGTTGTCGAGTGCCTCGCGGTTCATGACGACCTGCAGGTCGCGGAAGCAGCTGCCGTCGTTGAGCGTAACGAAGCCAAAGTTCTTCATGTCGCGGACGGACTTGACCCAGCCGGCGACGGTGACGGTCTGGCCGCCGAGCGACTCGGCATCGGCATAGAGCTGCGCGATTTTGGTGCGGTTCACGTATCCTCCCATAACGGTTGAATGATAGTTATCCATACAGTTCGATATTCTATCAGCTCGGCTCATTTGGGCTATACAGATAAGGCATTGGCGGGATGGTTTTCAAACGAAAAGCGCCCGCGGCCAAATGGTCGTGGGCGCTTGACGAGGTGCCTTTTGGCTGTGTGGCACGGGGCCTGGCTACTTGGTCTTGGCTACCAGCAGCGGGTCGCCAAGCTTGACGAACGGGTTGCCGCCGATAAGCGTTCCAGACTCGCCGACATGGTCGATGCTCTTAAGACGATCGAGCTCGGAGACGATGACGGTCACGATGTCCTCGTGACCAGCGGCCTTAATGGCCTCGCGGTCGAAGCTGATGAGCGGCTGGCCTGCCTTGACCACATCGCCCATCTCGACAAAGCGCGCAAAACCCTTGCCGTTCATTTCCACGGTGCCCAGGCCAACATGGATGAACACGCGAAGACCGTCCTCGGTGATCATGCCGATGGAGTGGTTGGTGACGGTAGTGGCGCCGATGCGGCCGTTGGCGGGCGCATAGATGGTGTCGGTAATGGGCTCGATGCCATAGCCCTGGCCAAGCATGCCCGAGGCGATCGTCTCGTCGGGAACTTCGTCCAGGTTGACGAGCACGCCGTTGACGGGGGCATAGATGACGCCTTCGCGGGTGGCGAAGCTTGCTGCGGGCGGAACGGACGCCTCGCCGGTCGAGGTGAAGGTGGACTTAAGCGAATCGAGCAGACCCATAGTTGCCTCCAACTTAAATAGGCGCATATCGCGCGTTTGGTTTGCCGGAAACGTTTCATATCTGTTTCGCGGCTTGGTCAACACCCCCTATTCTACGCTGCTCAGCGATACCTCTGAGCTGGGATTATGTGATATATCAGTTGAAGGGAAACTTATTGCTGGCGTGTTTCTGCGTCACGGGTTCAAGTGGGGTACGCTTGAAGGCGAAAAACAATGGCGCTTAATTTGCGCGAAGGGAGCACATATGATTGTCGAGAACCATGCGCTGTGGGGCGAGGAGCCGACCGAGGAATATCCGGCGACGTTTACGTATTTGGGTGCCGAACCGCTGCCCGATAAACCGAATGGCCGCCGCCCTGCCGTGATTATCTGCGGCGGAGGTGCGTTTACGCATATCGCTCCGCATGAGCAGGATCCCGTGGCGTTTGCGTTTTTGGATCACGGTTACCAGGCCTTTGTGCTCAACTATGTCACAAGTTCTACGGGTGACGTGAGCTTTCCGCACCCCCAGGCAGATCTTGCCAAGATGGTCGCCACGGTGCGTGCGAATGCCGACGAGTGGCATGTCGATCCCAAGCGCGTGTGCGTCGTGGGCTTTTCTGCTGGCGGCATGATTTGCGCCTCGCTGGCAACGCAGTGGAAGACCGGCCCCTTCGCGGCACTTGCCGGGGCGCGTCCGGACGACATTCGTCCCGACGCCGTGGTGCTGGGCTATCCGTTGCTCGACCTTGCCTATGTGCGCGATATGCAGACGCGTGACCCGCGCATCGACCTGCGCGTGCCCAAGACGGGTGGCAAGACGGGGCGCGATCTTCTCAACGACTACCTGTCGATGGTGACGGGTGGCGAGGCAACTGACGAGCATTTGGCCGATATCTGCCCCACCACACATGTTTCGCGTCAGATGCCGCCGACCTTTGTGTGGGGCGTGTCCGACGATAAGACGGCGCCGATCGCGCAGGTCTACCCGTTTGCGCAGCGCATGGCCGAGGAGGGCGTTGCATGCGAGATACACGTCTTTGACCAAGGTGGTCACGGCCTTTCGCTCGGCAACGCCAACGCCGCGGTCGACAACGAGGACAAGCAGGTGGCGGTCCGCCCTTGGATTCGCCTAGCCTTCCGCTTCCTGGAGCGCCACGGTTTCTAGACCGCGCAGCACGAGAGTGGATAATCTCCCATTTTTTGGTCTGCTTTTCGACAAAAAAGGGGATTATCCACTCTCGTGAGATGGGCGTCTGATAGCTTTCCTTGTTGTATTTCTACCAGACGGTGAACTGGGCGTTTTCCGTGTTCCAATGGACATCGCGAACGTAGTCGCGCACGCCCGTCGCATCTCGTGCTTCGAACAACTCAAGAATATGAGCATGTTCGTTGTTGGCTTTATTGAGCAGCTTACACGCCGTCTCCTGGTCAACAGTCTCGTAATCGCGCTTGATAAAGCAACGCTCGAGCTGCGAGATCATATCGCGCAGACGGTCGTTGCCACAGCGGTTGAAGTACGTAAGGTGAAAGTCTCGCTGAATGTCGTCATACTTACGGATGAGACCGCCTTGGATCGCGAGGTCCATGGAGCCGACGAGAAATTTCAGCTGCGTAATATCGTCGTCAGTTAGATTCGGACAGGCGAGATATGCGGCCTGCCCGTCGAGCGGCCCCATAATCTCAAAGACTTCAACGGCGTTTTGCTGATCGAACCCACGGACGCGGAATCCGCGGCGGGGGAGATTGTCCAGGTAGCCATCGCTTGCCAGCTGGATGAGCGCCTCGCGGACCGGCGTGCGCGACACGCCCATGGCATCGCAGATCGCTTGCTCGCTCAGCCGGTCGCCGGCGGACAACTCGCCGGCGTCAATACGGCTCGAAATATAGTCGTATACGTGGTCCTTCAGGGGCCTTCTGAGCGTTTCCATGAGCTTGTGTTCCTTAACGGTATATTTCTAAAATTAAATACGTTTCGCTTGAATAGCTCAGTCGAATTATAGAACGACCAGCTAAATCGTGCTACTTTGCGCCGATAAGCAGGAATACGCTTACCGAGGATTATCTACCGTTCGGGATTGTATACAATATACAAAACAGCAAAGACACCCTAAGATAAAGCCATCGGAAGGAAGGCGGACGCAAGGAAGTCCGCTCAGTACTATGAGATCCAAGGAGGATCATCATGACCAAGTTCAGCCACGTCATCATCCGTCGTCCCGGCAAGTCCCTGAGCAATGGCATCACGAGCGCTCCCGAGCTTGGCCAGCCCATCTACGAGCGCGCTATCGAGGAGCATTACGATTACGAGCACGCACTCGAGCAGTGCGGCGTTGACGTGTCGGTGCTGCCGGCACTCGAGCAGTATCCCGACAGCTGCTTCGTCGAAGATCCGGCCGTTATCACTCGCTGCGGCGCCATCATTACCAACCCCGGCGCCGATAGCCGCAACGGCGAGAAGGACGAGATTGAGCCGGCCGTCCGTCGCTTCTTTGACGACGAGCATGTCAAGCACATCGTTTCTCCGGGCACGCTTGACGGCGGCGACGTCATGATGGTCGGTGACCATTTCTACGTCGGTCGCTCCGCTCGTACCAACGAAGAGGGCATTCGCCAGTTCTGCGAGATTCTCGAGGGCTGGGGCCTCGAGGGTTCTGAGGTTCCGCTGGAGGAGGTCCTGCACCTCAAGACGGGCGTCAACTACATCGAGGACAACAACATGCTCGTCTCTGGTGAGTTCATCGATAAGCCCGACTTTGCCCAGTACAACAAGATCGTCGTGCCCGAGGACGAGGCGTACGGCGCAAACTGCATCTGGGTCAACGGTACGGTCATCGTTGCCGAGGGCTATCCGACTGTGCTCAAGGCCGTGCAGGATCTGGGCTACAAGACACTCGTCGTTGACACCTCCGAGTATCGCAAGGTCGACGGCGGCCTTTCTTGCCTGTCGCTGCGCTTCTAACGCGATAGCTGTAACAGTCTGATGATCGCTTGACCGATGGCCCGGCACCCGATTCGGGACGTCCGGGCCATCTTTCGTTCGATCACATGATGAAGGGGGTGCACATACAATGGCCTCTAAAGCTCAAAATGAAGAGATTATCGACCCTAATGGCCTCGATCTCTTTCGTCTGACCATGATGGTTATTACCGCCAGTATTTGTGGCGGCATCTTTTCGCTTGCCGGCGATATGGCAGCAGGCGGGGCAAATACCGGTGCGGTTATCGTCTCGTGGGGAATTTGCTTTATTGGCGTCTTTGCGCTGATGATGGTGTTCAACGGTTTGTCTCAGGCCCGTCCCGACCTGACCGGCGGCATCTATGCATACGCTGCGGCCGGTTTTGGCGATTACATTGGATTCAACTCCGCTTGGGGCTACTGGATCAGCGCATGTCTTTCCAACGTGAGCTTTGCGCTCTTGCTGTTTAGCGCGCTGGGCTATTTCTTCCCCGCGTTTGGCGCGGGTAACAACCTGCTTTCTATCGTCTGCGCCAGCGTGTTTTTGTGGTTCCTTACCGCCCTTGTGCTTCGTGGCGTTAAGGAGGCTGCGGGCATTAACACAATCGTCACGTTGGCGAAGCTGGTGCCGTTGGGGCTCTTTGTGCTGAGTATCGTGCTCCTGGGTAAGTTCAACGTCGATATCTTTATGGACAACTTCTGGGGAGAGCCGGCTGGTCCTGGCTTTGGCGAGCAGGTTGTCTCGACCATGATTGCCCTTGTCTGGGTCTTCACGGGCATCGAGGGCGCTGTCGTTATCTCGGGCCGTGCTAAGTACGTGCGTGACGTCGGCCGCTCGACGGCGCTCGGATTTGCGGCTGTATTCACGCTGTATCTGATCATCTCGATGCTGTCGCTCGGCATTATGCCGCGCGAGGAGATGGCACAGCTTGCAACGCCCTCCATGGCGGGAATTCTCGAGTGCGCAATCGGTCCGGTTGGTGCTGCCATCGTAAACCTTGGCGTTATCCTTTCGTTGGTCGGCGCGCTGCTGGGCTATGTCATCATTGCGTCCGAGACGCCGTTCGAGGCGGCGCGCCAGGGATCCTTCCCTCTGGCGTTTGCCAAGACGAACAAGCACGACGCCCCGGTGGTAACGGTTCTCGTGAGCTCCGGCATTACGCAGCTCTTCTTGATCGTGTCGTATGTGGCGGCGAGCACCTACCAGTTCTTCTATAGCTGCGCAGTCAACACGATTCTGGTTCCGTATGTCTGCTCGGCTGCCTATTACATGGTGATTGGTTGGAAGAAGGAGCATCTGGACGGACCGCATGCGCCAAGCGTCGGCAAGGCGCGATTCTTCGGCACGCTCGGCTTCATTTACACATTGTTCCTTGTGTGGTCGACGGGCCTCCAGGGCGTCATGATCACGACGATCCTTTTTGCTCCGGCCATTCCCGTTTATATGCTGGGCGAGCGAGGTCGCGGTAAGCCGGTACTTCCGCACCTGCACGACAAGCTGATCGCAGCGGTGGTCATTGTCGTGGCGGTCATCTCGCTGTATCTGCACTTTGCCGGCATTGCGCCGATAGTCTAAGACTGCGGCAAGCTTCATCGCTTGGTAAGCCGACGGAGGCGTCGCGTGCCGGTGCCGTTCGGTAATCCATAACTGACGTGGGCCTCTGTAACGTGCCTTTGTGAGCGCCCACCAAGCCCGCGCAGGTGACATTTGTTGCCAGCGCGGGCTTTTGCTGTTGCGGCGAAATAGTTCCTGTTTTTGCTGGTTAAAGCATCAAACAGGAACTATTCCACCGCAACTTGTTTTGATTCGCTGGGGGACGGAGGAAGCGGCGATCCGGAATCCACCTGCACAGTCGCTCCGCATCCCGTCCGTTGGCGCAAGTGGTGCCAAATGTAATCTGCCCCCCTTGCACGCTTGTCCTCCTTGCAGCAATCTGTTGGTTGAACGTTGTTATGTGCTTGCAGTTTCTGGGCAAGCCGTCTCGCAGCAAAGTAGACTAGATGGCCATTTCAAAAAGCCTACTCAGAGGAGGAACCATGCTTGAGGGTACGTATGTGGTTTCGGCCCAGACGCCGGTGGGGAGTAGACGCGGCGAGGTGACGTTTTCACATGGGGTGAACGGCGCGCTCAGGGCAGTACTAAACGTCAGGGGTCTCAATATCGCTCTCTCGAGTGCCCGTGCTGAGGGCGATTTCTTTGAGCTCTTGGGTACTATCTCCCACGTCTTGATGGGCAAGGCGCCCTTTACATGCACGGGGCCGGTCGAGGGTGATCGACTCACTGCTACCGCGCGGTCGGGTTCCGTTTCGATCTCGCTGAGCGGTATGCGTAAAGAGCCTTCGGGGCGCACCGCATAAAGTTTGCGCAGGTAAACATCGGTATTTGACTTTATAAAATAGTTCAGAGCGCTATCATTTGTCGTTACGAGTTGGTTAACCCCGGTAAACGGTTAACCGCGTCTAACGAAAGGATGAGCGCGTGAAGCTCGATACACTCGAGATTGGAAAGGACGCCGTTGTCGCATCGGTGACATCCGACGACCAGGCGCTCCGTCAGCATATTTTGGACATGGGTCTAACGCCGGGCACCGAAGTCACCATGATGAAGTACGCCCCCATGGGCGATCCGCTCGAGATCCGCCTGCGTGGCTACGAGTTGACACTGCGCAAGGACGATGCCGCTCGCATCGAGCTCGTGGGTATTCACGACACCGATACGGGTCCGCGCGCTAACGCCGCAATCGGCACGACGGAGCATCCGGCCCTGGGCGAGGGGACGTATTCGCCCCGTGCGGCAAAGACGGCCGTGCCCGAGGGCGCGCCGCTGCACTTTGCCCTCGCCGGCAACCAAAACTGCGGCAAGACCACGTTATTCAACCAGCTGACGGGCTCCAACCAGCACGTCGGTAACTTTCCCGGCGTGACGGTCGACCGCAAAGATGGCACCATCCGCAACCACCCCGAGGCAAGCGTTACCGACCTGCCTGGCATCTATTCGCTGTCGCCGTACACGGGCGAAGAGATCGTGAGCCGTCAATTCATCCTTGACGAAAACCCCGACGCCATCATCGACATCATCGACGCCACCAATATCGAACGCAACCTGTACCTGACGCTACAGCTTATGGAGCTCGACCGCCCCATGGTCATCGCGCTCAACATGATGGACGAGGTGACCGCCAACGGCGGCGCCGTGGACGTCAACCTGCTCGAGAGCCTGTTGGGCGTGCCCGTTGTTCCCATTAGCGCTGCCCGCAACGAGGGTATCGGCGAGTTGGTGGACCACGCCCTGCACGTGGCGCGGTTCCGCGAGCGCCCTGGTCGCCTGGACTTTTGTGCGCCCGACGGCCCGGACGGCGGTGCGCTGCATCGCTGCATCCACGGTATTGCTAACCTGATCGAGGACCATGCCGTGACGGCGCACATCCCGGTGCGCTTTGCGGCGACCAAGCTGGTCGAGGGCGATGAGCTGGTAACCGAGGCGCTTCACCTGGATCGCAATGAGCTCGACGCTATCGAGCACATCATTACCCAGATGGAAGGCGAGGCCGGCACCGACCGCCTATCTGCGCTGGCCGATATGCGTTTTAGCTTTATCGGCGACGTGTGCGGGCGCTGCGTCGTCAAGCCGCACGAGAGCCGCGAGCACGTGCGCTCCGTCAAGATTGACCGCATCCTGACAGGTCGTTACACAGCCATTCCGGCGTTTCTGGTGATCATGGGCCTCGTCTTTTGGCTGACGTTTGGCGTGATCGGCGCGGCGTTGCAGGGACTCATGGAGGACGGTATCGCTGCCATCATCGCCTCGGCCGATGCGGGCCTCAAGGCGTTCGGTACTAACGACGTGGTGCGCTCGCTGGCTGTCGACGGCGTGCTTACGGGTGTGGGCAGCGTGCTGACCTTCCTGCCGATTATCGTCGTGCTCTTTTTGTTCCTCTCCATTCTGGAAGACTCCGGATACATGGCGCGCGTGGCCTTTGTCATGGATAAGGTGTTGCGTCGCTTTGGCTTGTCGGGCCGCAGCTTCGTGCCCATGCTCGTCGGTTTTGGCTGTACCGTGCCGGCTATCATGTCGACCCGTACGCTCCCATCCGAGCACGACCGCAAGATGACGGTCATGCTCACACCGTTTATGAGCTGTTCAGCCAAGTTGCCGGTTTACGGCTTGCTGTGCGGAGCATTCTTCCCGCAGGCGACGGTTCCCGCCATGGTCTCGCTCTATCTGATCGGTATCGTGGTCGGCTGCATCGCGGCTTTGGTGCTCAACCGCACGGCATTTAAGGGCGACCCGGTGCCGTTTATCATGGAGCTTCCCAATTACCGCCTGCCGAGCGTCAAGACGACGGTGATGCTGGCATGGGATAAGGCCAAGGACTTCATCACCAAGGCCTTTACCATTATCTTTGCCGCTACGGTGGTCATCTGGTTCCTTCAGACGTTCGACATCCGCTTTAACGTGGTCGCCGACCAGTCGCAAAGCCTGCTTGCCGGTCTGGGTAGCATCATCGCGCCGGTGTTGGCCCCGCTCGGCTTTGGCGACTGGCGCGCCTCGACGGCGCTCGTCACGGGGCTCATTGCCAAGGAGAGCGTCATCTCGACGCTCACGGTGCTTTTGGGCGCAACGTCGCCCGCGGCGCTGTCGACCATGTTTTCGCCGTTTACCGCCTACGTGTTCTTGGTCTTTACGTTGCTGTACCCGCCTTGTGTGGCGGCAATCGGCGCTGTCAAGAGCGAGTTGGGCGCGCGCTATGCCGTGGCCGTATTCGCGTTTCAGGTCGCCGTTGCCTGGATCGTGGCGTTTGTCGTGCATTCGGCGGGCATATTGCTGGGGTTGGCTTAGTTATGAATTGACGGCGCAACCTCTGTGTATCGAATTGTTTTCGGCCCCGCTTCTGTACTGACGGATGCGGGGCCGTTGCTATATAATCGCCTCCGCTCAAAACGATTGGAGACGTTATATATGACTCAGACAAGGCAAGACGGCATCACGCTCAGGCAGTGGCTCCCACTCGTCGGTCTCACCTGCTGTGCGTTCGTGTTCAACACGTCGGAGTTTATGCCCATCGGCCTTTTGACTGATATCGCCGCGTCGTTCTCGCTCACCGAGGCCCAGGCGGGCATCATGATCTCGGTCTATGCCTGGGGCGTCATGCTGCTGTCGTTGCCACTCATGGTGTTCGCTTCGCGTTTCGAGTTCAAGCGGATGCTGCTGGGCGTGCTTGCCGTGTTCTCGCTGGGCCAGTTCCTGTCCGCCTTGGCGCCGACCTATCCCATCTTAGTCTGCGCGCGCCTGGTGGTTGCCTGCGCGCACGCCGTGTTCTGGTCGGTCGCCTCGATCATGGCGTCGCGCCTGGTTGACACACGCCACGGGGCGCTCGCTATCAGCATGATCGCCACGGGCTCGTCCATCGCGCAGATCTTTGGCCTGCCTCTCGGTCGCGCCATTGGCTTGGCCGTGGGCTGGCGCATGACGTTTGCCGTGGTCGGGGGCCTCTCAGCCATCGCGGTCGTCTACCAGGCAGCGGTGTTCCCGGCCATGCCGGCGGGTGAGCGCTTTACCGTCAAACAGCTGCCCGAGCTGCTCAAGAACCCGCTCCTCATCGCGCTCTACGCAGTCACGGTCTTCATGGCGACCGGCTATTACGCAAGCTACAGCTATATCGAGCCCTTCCTGGCGCAGGTCGCGCACGTCGATGCGGGCGCCATTACCATGACGCTGACGGCGTTTGGCTGCTCTGGTTTGCTCGGAAGCTGGCTGTTTGGCCGCCTGTTCGATGGGCATCGCTTCCCGTTCTTGGCTATCACGCTCTCCGGCGTGCCGGCGGCCCTGCTGCTCATGGGGCCGGCCGCATCTTCGCTCGTGACAGTGCTTGCCGTCTGCGCACTGTGGGGTTGCTGCGCCACGGCCTTTAACGTGGCGTTTCAGGCCGAGCTCATCAAGTGCACGTCGGCAGATTCGTCGGCCGTCGCCATGTCGATCTTCTCGGGCCTGTTTAACCTCGGTATCGGCACGGGCACCGCAATCGGCGGCGCCGTGGTTTCGGGTCCCGGTATCGCTTGGATCGGCTTTGTGGGCGGGGCGATTGCCGTCGTGGGCGTTATCCTCGCCATCACGGTGATGTTCCCAGCCATCCGCCGCGCCAAGCCCGTCGCCTAGCCACGTCCCCTCATCAGTTGCGGTGGAATAGTTCCTGTTTAAGGCCTTTGAAGGCCCAAGCAGGAACTATTCCACCGCAACTTATTTTGGGGGAGGGGATACAAGCTGGGCATACAATGGATGTCGTTGTGTTGAGCTTACCGGGAGGTTGCTATGTGGGCATACGAGACGACGTTCTATCAGATCTATCCGCTGGGCTTTTGCGGAGCTCCGCGCGAAAACGCCGCCCCCGTTGCCGAGGATGAGCTCGCCCAGGCCGCCGATGTCGAACCCAACCCCGATGCTCCTATCATGAAGATTGCCCAATGGGCCGACTGCCTGCAAAAACTCGGCGTTGGCGCTGTGCTCATCAACCCGCCGCTCGAGTCCGATAGTCACGGCTACGACACGCGCAGCCTGCGCCATATAGACCGTCGCCTGGGCGGGGATGCCGACTTTGCCGCCGTATGCGACACGCTGCACGCCCATGGCATCCGCGTGGTGCTCGATGCCGTCTTCAACCACGTCGGTCGCGGCTTTTGGGCCTTCCGCGATGTGCAGGAGCGCAAGTGGGATTCGCCGTACAAGGATTGGTTTCACATCAGTTTTGACGGCGACTCCTGCTATGGCGACGGCTTTTGGTACGAGGGCTGGGAGGGTCATTTTGAGCTTGTGAAGCTCAACCTGCAAAATCCCGCTGTGTTCGATTACCTGCTCGAGTCTGTGCGCCGTTGGGCCGACGTCTTTGGCGTCGACGGCCTGCGCCTGGACGTCGCCTACATGCTCGACCGCGACTTTATGCGCCGCCTACACTCCTTTACCCGTGAGCTCAAGCCCGGCTTTGTGCTCATCGGCGAGACGCTCCACGGCGACTACAATCAGATCGTCAACGACGAGATGCTCGACTCGTGCACTAATTACGAGTGCTACAAGGGCCTGTATTCCAGCTTTAACTCGGTCAACATGTTCGAGATCGCCCATTCGCTGCACCGTCAGTTTGGCGGCGACCCTTGGTGCATCTACCGCGGCAAACATCTGCTTTCGTTTGTCGACAACCACGATGTGCCGCGCCTGGCAAGTATCCTCACCGACAAATCCTGCCTGCGTCCCGCCTATGGCATGCTCTTTGGCATGCCGGGCATCCCGTGCGTCTACTATGGCAGCGAGTGGGGAATTGCTGGCGAAAAGGGCGGCCCCGATGGCGACTGGGCGCTGCGACCTGCGCTCAATGAGCCTGCGCCCAACGAGCTGACGGCGTTCATCACGCAGCTTGCGCACCTTCGCTCGGCCGACGACGCGGCTGCCCGTGCTCTCAACTACGGTGCCTATCGCAACGTGGTGATCCAGAACAAGCAGCTGCTGTTCGAGCGCGCCTGCGACGACGCGGCGGTGCTCGTGGCGGTGAATGCCGTGGGTGAGCCTTACACCTTTGGCGCCGGCGAACTCAACGGCTCCTTCGTCGACCTGCTTGCCGACGATGCGCCCACGGTCGAGCTGACGGGTACCCTTGAGCTTGCACCCTACGAGGTGCGCTATCTGTTGAGAGCCTAGCCCATGGCCGTGTCTGACGAGGGCTATCAACATATTGAGCATGGGTTTGAGCCCGTGTTTGACGAGCACTCGCGCGTTTTGGTGCTCGGGTCGTTTCCCTCGGTGCTTTCGCGCGCCAATGCCTTTTATTACGGCAACCCTCAGAATCGCTTTTGGCGTGTGATGGCCACGTGCCTCGGTATGCCTGTGCCGCCCAACGAGGGCGATCCTTTGGCAAGCGGTGAGCCCGCGACGCTCGATGCCTCCATTGCCGCCAAGCGGGCCATGCTGCTGAACGGCGGCGTGGCCCTGTGGGATGTGGTCGAGAGCTGCGACATTAAGGGCTCGAGCGACGCGAGCATCCGCAACGTTGTGCCGGCACATATCGAGCGCATTACCGATGCCGCGCCGATTGAGGTCGTTGCCTGTAACGGCGGCACGGCAGGGCGACTCTACAAACGCTACTTGCAAGATCGGACGGGGCTGCCTGCCATCGTCCTGCCCTCGACAAGTCCCGCCAATGCCGCCTGGCGCCTGGAGCGTCTTGTCGAGCGTTGGCACGAAGCCGTTGACTGGGCTGTTATTTAATTTAGATTTTTGTTTGAGCGTGGGCGCCCAGACGTTTCAGAACGCCT